>CAZLND010000012.1:10502-21581 GCA_964560635.1 uncultured bacterium
AGTCCATGCCCGAAAAGGTGAAGCAGATCCCCGGCTTGGTGGACGTACAGACCAATTACGATGGGGGCAAGCCTGAGTTCCAGGCGGTCCTCGATCCGGAACGCTTACGCCAATTGGGTGTGCTGGGTATTGAAGCGGGAAATGAAATGCGGGCCCAGGTGGAGGGTGTGGTCCCGGCCAAGTTCCGACAGAACGGGCTGGAGTACGACATCCGGGTACGCATGCAAGAGGACCAGCGCGACCTTCAGAAGGATTTCTATGACGTTTGGGTCCCCAACACCAACAACCGGGAGGTGAGGCTCTCGGATATCGCCAAGCCGGTAACGACGGAAGGGCCCTCCAAGATCAACCGCCTCAACCGGGCAAGGTACATCATGATCTCGGGCCAGTTGGGGCCGGGCGGAGCCCTGGGTAACATCACCAGCGCGTCGCAGAAGATCATGGACGCCACCAAGCTGCCGCCGGGGGTCAACTACAACTTCGTGGGGCAGGCGGAGGACCTGGCGGACCTGGTGACGAGCATGTTGCTCGCGGTGGGTCTGGCCTTGCTTTTCACCTACATGATCCTGGCCAGCCTTTACGAGTCGCCCATTTTGCCCCTGACCATCATGATGTCCATCCCACTGTCCATCGTTGGGGCCTTCATCGGCCTGGCGGTGACGGGGCAGACCCTGAACATTTTCAGTATGATCGCCTTGGTCATGCTGATGGGGCTGGTCACGAAGAACGCCATCCTGTTGGTGGACTACATCGTTCAGATGGAAAAAAAGGGAGTACCGCGGGAAGAGGCCATTCGGCGTGCCGGGTCGGTACGTTTAAGGCCGATCCTCATGACGACCTTGGCCCTTATCGCCGGGATGCTCCCCACGGCCCTGGCCTTGACCGAGGTGGGCAAGTTCCGCCAGTCCATGGGTATCGCCATCATTGGGGGGCTTATCAGCTCCCTGTTCCTCACCCTCATTATCGTGCCTTCGGTGTATGGCTATGTGGATGATTTCCGGTTGTGGCTCAGGAAACTCTTTCACGCCGACGAAGTGAAGCCGGTGAGAGCGAAAGTGCTTTCGAGTCGGAAATGAACGAACGCTAATGAAAAGGCCCTCTCCGAAAGAAGAGGGTCTTTTTTTGTTTGAGGGTTGGGCTGACTAGTCCCAATCCTCAGGCTGATGTATCCTGTGGCCCATTCTTTTCCGGAGAGACATATGACGGTCCAGTCCCTTATCCAAGCCAGGCAATTGACCAAACATTTCGGGGATTTCCATGCGGTCAAAGGCGTGGATTTCACCGTGAACCGGGGCGAATGCTTCGGCTTCTTGGGCCCCAATGGGGCGGGGAAGTCCACGCTCATGAAGATGATCTATTGTTTCTCCCCCCGGACCAGCGGGGAGCTTTCGGTCTTCGCCCAAGACCCGGACATAAGCCCCGCCCAGATCAAGAACCGCATCGGGGTCGTGGCCCAGACCGACAACCTGGACGAGGAACTGACCGTTACCCAGAACTTGGAAGTCTACGCGGGCTATTTCGGTCTTTCCCGCCAAAAGGTCCGCTCCAAGATAACGGACCTCATTGTCTTCATGGCCCTGGAAGCCAAGGCCCAATCCCGCATCAAGGAACTTTCGGGCGGGATGAAGCGGAGGTTGGTCATCGCCCGGGCGCTCCTCAATGACCCCGAACTCATCATCCTGGACGAGCCTACGACGGGTTTGGACCCCCAGGTGCGGCATCTCATTTGGGCCAAACTGCGAGAACTCAAATCCCAGGGTGTTACCATCCTCCTCACCACCCACTATATGGAAGAAGCCCAGGAACTTTGCGACCGGCTCCTCATCATGGACAAGGGCAAGGTGCTCGACTCGGGCAAGCCTGACGAGTTGGTTCGCAAATCCATCCCGCGGTTCGTGTTGGAACTGCCAGCTTCTTTCCGTAAAGAATCCTGGCCTTCCACCATTGAAGTCGAGACCCATGGGGACAAACTGTTCCTTTATTCCCAATCGACCGAAGCCTTGGAAAAGGCCGCGGGAGAATTGGAAGGGGAGTTCCGTATTAGGACCACGGGTTTGGAAGATTTGTTCCTGAAACTGACCGGGAGGGACCTGCATGAATCCGAATAACCCTTCGATTTCCTCTGGTCCCTCAGGGCATGCCGCCCGGCCCATTCCGCCCTTGGCGCGGCGACTTTTTTCCGTCATATGGCGCCATTACACGGTCTATAACCGGCACTTCTTCACCAATTCCTTCGTGACGGTCATTGACCCTCTGCTCTTTTTCGCGGCGGTGGGTTGGGGGTTGGCTTCCGCTCTGGGCACCATGAACGGCGTCAGTTATCTAGTTTTCCTGGTTTCCTCCCAGACCATGATGGCGGTGGTCTTTACCTCGGCCTTCGAGACCTCTTACGGGACCTATTTCCGCATGTCGATGGACCATAATTACGATTCCATGCTCGTCACGCCATTGGGTATCGAAGACGTTTTTTGGGGGGAATTGCTTTACGTGGGAAGCCGGGCGGCTTTCTTCTCCTTGACCCTCTTGGGCATCTTCGCCCTCTTTGGTTGGGTGCCATCCTGGTGGGCCCTGGCGGTGCCGTTGGTGGGCTTTTTCACGGCCATCACCATCGGGTCGCTTGGTTATTTCGCCAATCGGCTGGTGAAGAGCATCAACCATTTTAACTATTTCATCACGGGTATCATTTCACCCCTGCTTCTCTTTTCGGGGACCCTTTATCCCATCGACCGCCTGCCTAAGGTCATTGGCCTCATCGCGGCCTGGCTACCCCTTTATCCATCGGTGCATCTGGCCCGGATGCTGACCATTGGCCGCTTCGATGAGAACCTTTGGATCAGCGTTCTTTACGTTGTCTTGGCCCCCTGTCTCTTAGGATATTTCGCTGTAAAATGCATGAGGCCCAAGCTGATCAATTAGCTTTAAGAGGAACTTATGGAATCCACAACCCGATTGAGCGAACGCCATGCCATGGTCCGTGACCAGTTGGAAAAACGCGGCGTCCAGAATCCCTGGGTCCTCCAGGCCATGCTCGATATTCCCCGGCATTTCTTCGTCCCTGAGGAGCACCACATGAAGGCCTACGAGGACAGACCCCTGCCTATCGGCCAGGGCCAGACCATCAGCCAGCCCTATATCGTGGCTTCCATGATCGAACTTATCGAGCCCAAGACCACCGACCGAGTATTGGAAGTGGGTGTGGGCACCGGCTACTCGACGGCGGTGCTTTCCCGCGTCGTGGGGGCGGTCTACGGTGTGGAAAAGAACGGCAATTTACTTCGAGAAGCGGGGAAGCGCCTTTTGGCGTTAGACCTTCCCAAGATCCAATTGAAAGAAGGGGATGGTACCTTAGGTTGGCCCGAGGAGGCGCCCTTTGACGCCATCTTGGTAGCCGCCGGTTGCCCGAAGATCCCGGCTTCTCTTTTGTACCAGCTCAAGGTCGGCGGGGTCATGGTCCTGCCAGTCGGGACCCGTGAGGAACAAAAACTGGTCCGAGTGGTGAAGGGCGAGGGCGGTCATTTTCAGGAAAAGGAACTTTACGCCGTGAAGTTCGTGCCCTTGGTCGGCCAAGAAGGCTGGCCACAGTAGGGTGATCCCTTCATTTATCATTCCACGTTGACGGCTTTTTGACCCCCCACTAGTATGAATCATTAGGTTATCGACACGATCCAAAGGGAAACCCATTGAAAAACGCCTCTTGGCTTTTGACCCTCCTGTTGGGGGCGCTGCTTTTTTTCAGCTTTTCTCATCTTCCACTCCAGGGGAATTCCAACATCCTGATCGACCACGTTTCTTCCCGTTACGCCGAGCGGGGCCTGGCCGAGACGGGTATCCAATCACCCCTCGCGGCCCTCATGGCTGATTACCGAAGCTTCGACCTTTTGGTGGTTTCGATCCTCTTTACCGTGTCCGCTTTGGCGGTCCTTCTCGTCACGGGCGGGACGGCGAAGTCCTTCCCCCTTTTCCCGGGCCTGTTTTGGCTGGGCTTGGGAACTTTGTTGGTCTTGGGAGTGGGGTTCCTTTGTTTGAAAGAGGGAAGTAATTTCCTGGACTACGAGGCCTTGGCCTTTTGGACAGACCCTCATCGTGCCCGGGCCAACGGCGCTCTCCTGCTGATAGGAGGAACTCTTTTGTGCCTCGGCGGTCTGCTTTCCCTTTTCATCCGCCGCTTTCGGTCACCGGAGGGAGCCAAGTGAGCCTCATGCAGATGCTGGCCGCCTTCTTAGGATTGATAGGCTTTCACGGGTTGTTCTTTTACTCGAGCTTGGCCAAGAAAACCCTGGCCTGGGTCTTTTTCCAAACGGGATTAGTGTTCTTCCTTTTAGGACTCGTGCCCGCCGGCCCCGCGCTTCCAAGGGTTCTGGCCTTGCTTATCTCGTCCGTGACCCTATCGGTGGGAATGGTCCTCGCGCTTTTCTGCCGGAAATTCTGGAAACAATATAAAACGCTGGACTCGAAGGACATCGCCAAGCGGGGCGCCAAATGATGGACCACCTACCCGCCATCCTCCTCATCCTTCCCTTGGCCGGAGCCTGGCTGGTCTTGGCCGTCGGTTTCTTCTCTCACTCCCTTTCTCGTTGGATGGCCGCGGCGACCTTTCTTTTGACCTTGGTGGCGGTCTTGAAAGCTCTTCCCCGGCTTTTGGCCCAAGGGGATTGGCATTATTCGCTCGGGGGATGGGCGCCGCCTTGGGGGATCGAGTTAGTGTTCACGCCTTACTCGGCCTTTCTGGCCATCCTTATCCTGGTCATCGCTTTCTTTGCCCTCCTTTACTTAGGTTCCCATGGTCTTTTGGCCGGGCTTCCCAAGGTCCGGGAAAACTTAGGGGACGTCCTCTTGCTGGTCCTGGTATCGGGTCTCTTGGGACTGTTGTGGGTGAGGGACGGGTTCTCGCTTTATCTTATCCTTCAGTTCTCATTGGTGGCGGCCACGGCTTTGATGGCCTGTTTGGTCCGGCAGGCGGGGATCGGGGTCTTTTATTTCCTTTTGTCCGGAAGCGCCGGGGCTTCATTGATCTTGGCCGGGGTCCTTTTCCTTTACGCCAGCACCGGCACCCTTAACCTCGAGGATCTTCTGGCTCAGCTTTTCATTTCCAAGAACTATCCCATCGCCATGGCCGCCGGAGCCTTTTTCGCGGCGGGATGGGCGGCCCTTTTCCTTTTCCCCTCGCCCCGTTTTTTCCAAGGGCTTTTGAGCCAGACCTCTCCCTTCCTATTGGGGTTCCTCTCTTCAGCCTTCGTTCGCGCGGGCGCCTTCACGCTCTTCCTTTTTTTCTTCATGGTCCTAGGTGTGCCCGGGATGGTCCAACCTTGGGGGATGGTAGTGGTGGAATATTTGCTGGTCTATCTGTTGTTCTTTGAATTCATCACGGCGGCCCGCCAAAAGGACTTCCTACATACCGCGGCCCTTTTGGGACTCGCCCAACTGGGTTATGTCTTCGCAGGCTTCGCCCTTGGTAATAAGAGCGCCTTGACCGGCGCCCTGATGGAGCTATTGACCCAGGTCCTCACCGTGGCGGGGCTCTATTTCATCGCGGGGACTTTCCGG
This sequence comes from uncultured bacterium, assembly GCA_964560635.1. GTDB lineage: Bacteria > Oederibacteriota > Muellerivitia > Muellerivitales > Muellerivitaceae > CAZLND01. The sequence goes on from CAZLND010000012.1 coordinate 16,047, forward strand.
CCCGGCGCGGGCAACCTCCCCTTTTCCCGCATGGTGGGCCTGGCCCGCCACAGGCCCCTGACCGGACTGGCCCTGGTCGTGTTCGCGGCCACTATCGTGGGGGTCCCGCCCACGGGTGGATTTTTTGGGAAGTGGTACCTGGTCCTGGGGGCCGTGGAAAAAAGGGATTGGGTGATATTGGCGGGGATCCTGGCCAGCGTGGCTTTCAACTTCGTTTACTTCTTCAAGCTTACCCTTTTCCTTTATGAGCACCGTTCCTCGTCCCTCTCGCGGATGCCCGTGACGCTTCTTTTCAAGACGCCCATCCTGGTGCTGGCGGTGGGAGTGCTCCTCTTAGGGGTCTTCCATCAGGAGATCATCCACTATTTCATCGAACCGGCCCTGCCCAAGGCCTTCCAGAACCTGCCCGTGCCCAATGTGCCCTTTCTTGGTAAACAAGTAGAATAACTAGAGGTTAATGGTCGCCAACGGCTCCACAAGGTAAGCAGTAACCTTTGGTGGTTGGACCAGGTAAGATAGAATAGGATCGTTTGCGCGGGCAGGTGGCTTATGGAGCAGAGAGTGGAGAGACGAAATTCCAAACGGGAGAACTTCGAGGGGAAAGTCGAGATATACCCCCTATTCCCTTCTTATTCAGAGAGCTTGGACCGAACCCCAAAAGGGTTCTTTGAAGCTTTTGCCCGTGATTTGAGCTGGGGCGGGGTATGCCTTCAAACCAGCGTGGTCTTGAAAGCGGGTTCCTTCATCAAACTCCAAATGGAATTGGCTGGTGTTAAAAATGTAGAAATGCTGGGCCATATCACCTGGGTCCGGGATACCCTCTGCGGTGTCGCTTTCACCTCCCTCATCAACAACTGAAAAGATCGCTTATCCTTAGATGAACTATCGAGGGAACGGTGAAGTTCAGCGATCGAAAAATGGTTTTATGGTCTTTTTGCGGGAAAGAGGATCATCAACAACCCACCCATGATGGCTAGATTCTTCAGGAATTGGATGAGTTGGCCCTGATGGTCAACCGGGCCAGACCAGAAGTTATGGTAAAGCAGGGTTGTGGGGACCATGAAGACCAGTAGTGCAAGGGCCGCTAAATTGATCCTTTGGCCGGTAACGAGTAGGATCCCCCCGCCTATCATGAGGACCACCGCACAAGCGAGGAAGAAATCAGGGAAAGGCATTCCTTTTGCCGCCAAGCCAGCGGTTTTTTCATGCCACGCCAGGATATGCATGACTCCGGTGATGACGAAGATGGCGCTGATGCAAAGACGGCCGAGAGAATTCATAAAGCCTCCTCAAAAAAGCGGGTTGCTATTAGCGGTTGGCGGATAGCTAAAGCATTTTAAACTAAAAGCTGATTGCTAACAGCCATCCGCTACCAGCTACTTTTAGAGAGTTTTATGGGTGCCGTCGCAAAAGGGTTTGGTATTGCTGTGCTTGCACTGGCACAAGTAGGCGGTCTTGGATTCTTCGGCCTTGAAGATAAGCGGTTTGAAGGGCGGGTGGGCCGCGTGACTTCCGTCACAGAAGGGCTGTTTCTGGGAATGGCCGCAGGAACACCAAGCGTAAGTCTTTCCGGCTTCTAGTTTGACTTCGGCGGGGTTTTTCGCGGCGATGTGAGGCTCGGGCATTGTTTTGCTCCTTCGAATGACTTGAGATGAATTGATGGACCAATAGTAGTCCGTTTATCCTTCCAAAAGAAATCCCCCCTGAGGTTTATCCGGTTACACACAGGTGACTTTCTTCCCCTTGGGAAAGGGGTCGTACAGGTCCTCCTGCTATAATGCGGCATCCCTAAGGAAAAGATGACCCCAACGCCAAAGACATCCCAAAGCAGCCAAAAGAAGAACAACTTTTTTGACCCGGCCTTGGATGGCTTGAGGTTCTTCGCCTTTTTGCTTGTTTTTCTCCACCATGCTCCTTGGGTGCCGAGTACCGCCCAGCCTTTTCCCAGTCCATGGTTCCTACCCGTTCAATTCCATCGTTGTGGTTGGATGGGAGTGGACCTGTTCCTTTGTTTGAGTTCCTACCTCATCACCAAACTCCTTTGGCTGGAATGGCAAAAGGGGAACAAGGTGTCCGTTCCAAGGTTCTATCTGCGCCGGGCCTTGAGGATATGGCCGCTTTATTTCTTGATGTGCTTCCTGGGTTTTTATCTCTTGCCGCGGTTGGGATGGGATGATCCGGCCTGGGGATCGGACGATTATCGGTCCATGCTCCATACCTATCTGGTCCCCCACTTAGGTTTCTTCGCGAACCTGGTAACCGCCCTTCGGGGTTATATCGTCAGTTTTTCTCTTGGGCCCCTCTGGACCATTTCACTGGAGGAACAGTTCTACTTTCTTTGGCCTTTGTTCCTGGTCCTCGCCCGGTTCAACCGTACTCGTATCCTTTGGGGCGGGCTGGGTTTGCTCGTCCTTACCGAAGGCGCCAGGGCTTATTTCCGGTTGTCCGGGTTCCCCCATCCCGCCATTTGGGTCAGTCTTCCCACGCGGCTGGACCCTTTCGTCCTGGGGACCCTTCTGGCTTTGTTCGAAAAGGAGTTGCGCCAATGGGCCGGGAAGGCTCCCCCTTGGCTTCCGTTGGCCGCGGGTCTTTCTTGCCTTGCCGGGGCGGTGGCGATGCCGGACATGGAGCAGCAGGGACCAAGCGTTCTTTTCCAATTCAACCTTTTGGATCTGGGATGGATCCTGGTCCTTTTCTCCGCGGGCCAAGGCGGTTGGGTAAGGTCTTGGGTTACCCATCGTCCCTTTCCGGTCCTGGGGAAGATCTCTTATGGACTTTACGTCTTCCATTTCCTGGCCCTTCACCTGGCGGGAATGGTCGCTTTTTGGTTCCAAGGACTGGCCCATCTTTACTTATACAGTTGGGTCGTGGCCTGGTCCGTGACCGTTCTGGGGTTCTTGTTGACCCTGGCCTTGGCTTCTTTCTCCTATTACTTTTATGAGAGGCGTTTCCTGGAGATGAAGAAAAAATTCACGGCCATCACGTCCCGGCCCGTTTGAGCCCCGTCTTACACCGAAGATAAGCTGACAGCCACACGCCCCTGTTTTATAATGCCGTTCTTCCATCCAAGGAGAAACATGCGGTTATCAAAATTCCTCGTTCTTTTTTCTCTTTTGGCCCTGTTCCCCGGAACAGTCCTCGCCCAAGAGGACGACCTTTATTTCCAAGCTCTGGACGTCCAGGGAAAAGTGAACGCCTACCACGACCAAATGGACGGGACCACGCGGCTCCATAAAAAACAGGTGGTGGATGATGGGGATTGGGTGACAACGGGACCCAAGAGCCAAGCGGTCCTTCGCTTGAAAGACCGGGCTTATCTCTACCTTGCTCCCAACACCAAGGTTGTCATCAGTCACTTAGGTTGGGGAGAAAAAGGCCCGGTCTGCCGGTTGAAACTACTTCAAGGACGGGTGCTTTGCGAGATGGACGAGGTCCCTACCTGGCCCTTTGAGATCGCGGCAGGGAATATCCAATGCGCGGCGCACGGCGTCCTTTTTGAGATATCCCTGAAAAAAAACGACGTGAAGATCATTTCCTTCGACGGGGCGGTCGTGGCCGTTTCCAAGGGAAGGACCCAGATCGCGAAAACTTTCCAATTACTCAAATATGAAAGTGGGAAATTCCGTTACAAGAACCATCACTTGAAGATTGAAGATGAGAATCATGCGCAACAATGGAAAGATGATTTGGAAAAAATACTTGAGAAAGTTCCGAAAAATTCTAAGTAATGGTTTTCCTCCGTTAAATTCCCTGTAAAAAGGGTTTGATTTTACCCGATCCGTCGAATTTACCCTGCCGACCCCTTAAAAAGAGCTATAATCGGTCTTCCAGAAATCAAAGAAACGACTTGTCCCCACTTCCGGACGAAGTGGCATCTCGAAGGGGTTTTAATGGCTTTTTTAGACCGTGTGCTGGATCCGCCCTCCTATGGGTATATTCGCAATAATCAATTGTATGTTCCTAGTCGCAATGAAATTTTCAAAGAATTTTTCACGCGGCTGAATCCACTTACATCACGAAAGAGTTGGCTTCCCTTTTTCAGCTGGTTCGTTGTCCTTTTCTTGGCACCCTTCTTCTTTGTTTTCCTCTTCAAGTATTTCACTTGGAAACTTTTCCTCATCGCCTTCCTTTACAGCATGGTCATCCTGGGGACCCATGGCACCATTTATCTGCACCGCTATTCCACCCATCACGCCTTCACGATCAAGAACCGCTTCTGGCTTTTCATCCTCCGCAACATGGTCGTCAAGCTCATCCCGGAAGAGGTCTATGTGGTGTCCCACCACGTGCACCATTACATTTCGGAAAAACCCGGCGACCCCTATAACGTCTATGGCGGATGGCTTTATTGTTTCCTCGCTGACGTCAACCACCAAGCCATCGCCCGTGACTTCACCCCGGAAGAATATGCCAAGACCGTTACACTGGTCCGCCACACCGGTATGGGTGTGAACAATTATGAGCAATACCAAAAATGGGGGTCGATCGCCCACCCGGCGCGGACTCTTTTCCAATTCTTTACCAATTGGGCTTTTTGGTTCGGGGTTTTCTACTTGATCGGTGGTCTGCCGCTGGCCGTGACCATCTTCGGCTCCTGCGCCTTCTGGGCCGTGGGTGTTCGGACCTTCAACTTCGATGGGCATGGCGGGGGCAAGGACAAGCGCAAGGACGGCATCGATTTCAACCGCGCCGACCTTTCTATCAACCAGCTTTGGCCGGGCCTGGTAACGGGCGAATGGCATAACAACCATCACCTTTATCCCAACGGCATCCGGGCGGGGTTCCTGCCTTACCAATGGGACTATGCCTGGCTTTTCATCGTTTTTTACAAATGGATCGGGGGCATCGATAGCACCCGCGATCACAAAGCGCAATTCATGGCCAGGTATTACGAGCCCTATTTGAGGCAAAAAGAAGTGGCAAAAGTCGCCCAAAAACACGCCTAAGCCGGATCTCGCCTTCTAATCCTTGCTTGACTCCCTTCTCAAATCATCCGACAATTGCGCCTCCAAAAGTCAGCTGATAGCTCACAGCTGACAGTTGGCAGCTAATCCTTAAGGCAAAAGATAATGATTTCCGCAAAAGATGTCACCCTTCGGTTCGGCAAGAAGACCTTGTTCGACCATGTGACCGTCAAATTCAATCCTGGTTACTGCTACGGCCTCATCGGGGCCAACGGCGCGGGTAAATCCACCTTCATGAAGATCCTGGCCGGCCAGATCAGACCGGACGAGGGTGAGATCGCGCTCGACCGTGGCGTCAAAGTGGCCATGCTCAAGCAGGACCAATATGCCTTCGACGAATATTCGGTCCTGGACACGGTCCTCATGGGTCGGGAAGACCTTTGGAAGATCCAGCAAGAAAAAGACGCCCTTTACGCCAAGCCCCACATGACCCACGACGAGGGCATCAAGGTGGCCGAACTGGAATCCCAATTCGGGGACATGGACGGCTACGCCATGACGGCCGCCGCCGGGGAGCTGTTGGAAGGTTTGGGAGTGGAGACGGGCAAGCATGATTGGAAGATGAAGCAAC
>CAZLND010000013.1:0-10704 GCA_964560635.1 uncultured bacterium
CAGGGCCGTCATGGGATAAAGATAAAGCGCGCGGCTCTTGGGGTCCTCCATGACCGATTGCATGACGGGCAGGTTGAAACAAAGGGTCTTGCCTGAGGCCGTGGGTGTGGTGACGGCCACGTGGCTTCCCCGATGCAAGGCCTCGATGGCGTGGGCCTGGTGGGTCCACAGGGCGGAGAACCCCGACTTCTCCAGAAGCTTCACCAGGTCCGGATGGAGGGTCTTGGGCCAATCGTGGTAGCGAGCCCCCTGGGCGGCGATGAACTCCACATGCTTGATACGGTCCTTCAGGTCCTCTCGGGACTTGAGCTGTTGGAGAAGCTGGGTCAGGGTGGGGACGCGGGGAGGAGCGGTTTTAAAAGCCATGGGGGGAATTTTAAGTTTTTTAGAGCCGGTTTAACAGGGTACTAAATAGATGCCCTTAACCCTGTCGCCCCGAGTTAGGAGCAAATCTTTTGCCCTTTGTCTTTCAAAGGGTGATTCGCGACGCAGATACGAAAAAGTCCGTTTTTTGGACTATTTCAACCATCTGTAGGAGCCCCCTGGATGACCCAGGTCCTAATAGTTTCCTGAATTAAATGGGAAAATTCACGTCTAGAGGGTGAGAATAAGAACCTCGGTGAAGGAACCCATGCGCCTTTTTTCAAGAAAACCCATCTCTATTTTCTTAGGGCTCGCCTTGGCCGGCCTTTGCCTTTCGCCCGCCTTCGCGCAGATCGTCACCACCATCGCCGGGGACCCGACGGCCACCAACCTGGGCGACGGCGGGCCCGCCACCTTGGCCTTGATCGCTGGGCCCGATGACATCGCCTTCGACAATAACGGGAACCTTTTCATCGCCGACCCGGGCAATGACCTGGTACGCAAGGTCGACATGACCACCGGGATCATTACCACCGTGGCCGGGGCCCTGACGGTCACCGGTGGCGTCACTACCGGTATCTCGGGTTACAGCGGCGATGGCGGCCCGGCCACCCTGGCCACCATGTATTACCCCTCGGGCATCGCTTTTGACGCCCAGAACAACCTTTATATTTCCGATTATTACAACAACGTGGTGCGCAAGGTGGACGCGGTGACCGGCATCATCACGACCGTCGTTGGCACTTCCACGGGCCCCCCGACCGCCGAGGTGGGTGTCCCGGGTTTTACGGGCGACGGCGGACCTCCCGCTTCGGCCACCCTTCTGAACCCATTGCGGCTCAAGTTCGACGCCGCGGGAAATCTCTTTATCGCGGACTCGGAGAATGGGGCCATCCGCAAGGTGAATTCCTCCTTCACCACCATCACCACCATCGCCGGCACCGGGACCCTGGGTTACGCGGGGGACGGCGGTCCGGCCACCCTTGCGAAAATGGACGAACCACAGGGCATGGATTTCGATTCCCACGGCGACCTTTACGTGACCGACTCGGACAATCACGTGGTACGTAAGATCAATATGACGACCGGTATCATCACCACCTTCGCGGGGACGGGAGCCGTCGGTTACACGGGGGACGGCGGTCCAGCCACACTAGCCAGCCTGAGCGACGAACCGGACGGGGTCTTGGTAGGCTGTAACGACAATGTTTATATCACCGACGATATCAACAACGTCATCCGCATGGTCTCCGGCTCGACCGGCGACATCAGCACCTTCGCGGGATCTTTCACCGTATCCGGGGGCGTCACCACGGGGATCGCGGGATACCAGGATGGGGCAGCCCTGGGCACCGCCCAGTTCAACCACCCCGAGGCCATCATCTTCGATAAGAACAACAACATGATCCTGGCCGATTATTTTTCGGGCACCATAAGGAGCATCAGCGTGGCCTGCCCACCCACTCCCACGCCGACGGCCACTAAAACCCCCACTAACACGGCCACGGTGACCCCGACACCCACCAATTCCAAAACCGCCACGAACAGCCCCACGGTCACTCCCACTTCCACCCCGACAAACTCGCCCACTATCACCCCCACCCATACTCCCTCGAACACGGCCACCATCACCCCCACCAACACCCCTTCCAGCACCGCTACTAACAGCCCGACGGTGACCCCCACCAGTACGCCGACCAATACCGCCACTGTCACGCCCACCAATACCCCCACCAATACGGCCACGAACAGCCCCACCAAAACCTCCACCCCAACCCCCACCTTCGGGATCACCCTGTCCAAGCAAGTGACACCCACCACGGCCCATTCGGGAGATACCCTCACTTACAACTTGGCCGTGACGGTGACAGGCGGGGCTTTCAATGGCGTTACCGTGACCGACTTGCTCCCTTCCGGCGTGACTTTTATTTCGGCGGGTGCACCCACTGTCGGGTCGGCCTCTTTCGACAACACCAAGTCCCTTTTGACCTGGGCCCTTCCGACCTCGCTGGTCCCGGGAGTTTATGGGCTGAGTTACCAAACCCAGGTCATCCCTTTCGTTGCGGGGGGAACGAATTTGGTGAACAACGCCCAACTAACCTCGACGGACCTGGCCATCCCTCTTTCCGCGTCGGCCACGGTCTCCATCACCGGAGCCTATACGGTGAAGGTGGGGGTCTATAACGAGGCGGGGGAACTGGTGAAGAATTTATGGGCCAAACAATATTCCCTGCCGGTCAACAGCTTCACCCTGCAGGGTTCGGCCATCACCACCTTGAACGGCCCCACGGGCCACATCGACATTTACACGCAGGGTTTTCAGCTGGGCAGTTGGGACGGTATCGGGGCGGACGGGACCCCGGTCTCCAACGGGGTCTACCACATCAAGATCGACAGCATTGATTCCTTCGGCGCGGTGACCAGCGTCATCCAACAAGCCACGGTCAGCCGGGCCCTAGCCAAGGTCTCCATCGCCATTTACAACGGGGCGGGAGAGATCGTGAAGCATATTTACGCGCTGACCGACGACCCCAGCGGGGCGGCCATGAACAACGTGCTCTTGAGCAGCCAGGTCCTGGCGCCGGGCGCGACTTCCCAGGCCGGAGCGCCGGTGAGCGTGCAGATCACGGTGCAAGCCTCGACCTTTCCGGTCACCCTGGCATGGGACGGGACCAGCGACTCGGGCGCTTTCGTGAGCGACGGTCATTATCTCGTGGCGGTGCGTTGGGTGGACGGCAAAGGAGGAGAGACGGATATCTCCAAGGGGATATTGGTGACGGGCGGGCGGCTTGACCAGAAGGTTGAGGCTTGGCCGAACATCCTAAAGGCCGGTCAATCCACATTGACCTTCAATTACCTTTCCTTTGGCTCCTATAGCTTGAAAGTTAAACTCTATACGATGGCGGGAGAATGGGTGACTTCTCTAGAAGGGCCGGTCGGCGGCAATCAAGCCTCTTGGAACGCGACAGGTTGCGCGAGCGGCCTTTACCTGGCGGTGGTGGACTTAATGGACGCGAACGGCGGTTCAGCCGGGCGGCAGATATTGAAAGTGGTCATCGTGCACTGATCTATTTTTGAAAGCGCCCTGTTTTTTAGTTAACTAGGTGGCAGTCCTCCAACAGTCACCTGTTCAAACTTCAACGGAAAACAAACCTAAAACAACCCGCTTTCCCTGAAAAGAACACTCTTCCCCACTGAATGGGCTTTTTCAGGGTCCTTATGGTGGAAGAAAGCCTTTTCGTAGCTTTAACAGGCCCTTAACCGCGTGGCATGGACAATGCAGGAATATGAGGTGGGTCAGGTAGGACTGTTTTTCCTGCCAGGAAGTCAGAGGTGGGTCATGGAAGAGATCCGTTGTCAGGACGTGCGGCGAAAGCTGTCGGATTTCCGGGAACACCGCTTGTTCCCGCCGGAAAAAGGGATGGTCGAACGGCATTTGTTCTATTGCCCGGATTGCATCTTTCATTTGGCCCTGGTCACGGCCAGGAGCCTGGATAAGGAAAAGCTGGCCGCCGGTTCAACCAACGGCGGGCGATAAAGGAAAGGGCCCGGGCAAGTTCCGGGCCCCTTTTTCGCTTCAACGATCGCTCTCAAAACAAAAAGGCCCGGAAATATCCGGGCCTTTTTTATTCCATCGATCACAACCGATCACAACAACTCAGGTCAAAGAGAGAATCCCAGACCCAGGGTCCAATAGAGACCCGACATATCCGCGGCCACCCCGTCGCCATTGCTCGAAAGAAGGTACTGTTTCGTGTTGCCTGATTTCGGATCGTCGAACTCCACCGGGACCTTTTGGAAACGGTATCCCATGCGAGTAAAGATCAGCAGCCCTCCCATATAAGCGTCAAGGCCTGTTCCCATTTGATAGCCGACTTGAAAACCCGGATCCAACAGTGTGGAGGAGGATGCCCCGTAATCCAAATAACCGTCACTGAAAAAGCCCAAACCCATGGCCGGCTCCAGCGCCCAGTAGAAATCCGAACCATGGCCCAACTGGATCTGGATAGGAATGCTCATCATCATGATGGCTGGCGTGGCGGCGAACTGGTAGACCGTCCCATAAGCGCCCGAAATGTCATTAAAGGCGTGGGTGGAGCCGATGTAATAAGAAAGACCGATGCCCATCCGGAAATCCTGGCCCACGTCACCGAACATGAGGCGAAGGTCGATCTGGTCGAATCCCGGCGCCGTATCACCGATGACCTCACCACCCGACCCAGCCAACTGGGTATACCAATCGTTAAGGTTCCCCATGGCGTAATTGTTGGTGAGACTCATCTCTCCCGCGATCTCCAAATGGACTTTGGGAGTGGCCGCGGTGGGCTTGGGCGTTGGAACGACCCGTGTCTCGGTGACGGGAGTGGGGGTCTCGGCCGCTTTTTTCTTGCCCTTGCGGTGTTTGGTCCCGGTTGTACCGGGTACAACGGTGGAGGACGGCGTGACACTGACGGTCGGCAAGGGGGTCTTCGTCGTCCTCTTGGATGATTTGGGGGGAACCGGGGTAATGGTCCCCGTCACGGTTGGGGTCGGTTCTTGCGCCATGAGAGTCCCGCAAACCAAGAACACCGCAAGAAAACCAAACCTTTTCAAAATCGAATGATTCATCCCGCTTCCTCCTGTAACCGTTTTACTTAATTTGGACAAAAAAATCCGCCACACTTCTTGAAAAAAAATTCAAATTAGTTAGTTAGATGGAAAGCTTCCGAGTTACACCCTCATCGGCATGATAACGCAGAGATAATCACTGTCACCCTTGGGCTTGAGGATGCCCGGGCTCAGGGGTTGAGTGAGCTCGATGCTGACCGTCTCGGTCCCGATGTTCTTCAGGACGTCCAGGACGTATTTGGCGTTATAGGCGATACCGATCTCGTCCCCTTTGTAATTCACGTCCATCTCTTCTTTGGCCTCGCCCATGTCGGGCGTCTTGGATGAAATGGTCAACTTCCCGCCCTTGATCTGGTAGCGGATGGAATTGGATTTTTCCGAGGTCAGGATGGCAACACGCCGGGTAGCGGAGGCCAATTCAGTGGTGCTGGCTTCGATCTTCTTGTCCGATTCCTTGGGGATGACCTGTTCATAATTGGGGAATTGACCCTCGATCAAACGGGAAACGATCTCGACCCCGCCCACAATGAATTTGATCTGATTGTCGGTGGCCAGGATCTCGACGATGACCTCGTCTTCTTTTCCCTTACCCACATCTGAAACGACCTTGGAAAGTTCGTTAAGGGTCTTGGTGGGAATGATGACACTGCATTTTTCGTCGGTCTTGGATTCCAGTTTCTTATGGATAAAGGCTAAACGATGGCCGTCGGTGGAAACCATCTTGGCTTTGCCGCCTTCCACTTGGAAAAAGACCCCATTCAAGACATAACGGGTTTCGTCGGTCGAGACCGCGAAGATGGTCTTTCGGATCATTTCTTGTAATAAGGAACCTTTTACTTTGAAAGCTTTGTCTTTTTTGACTTCAGGAAGGATAGGAAAATCATCTTTAGGTAAACCATGGATTTTAAAATTAGATTTTTGACAAACCAGGATCATTTTGTGGCTATCGTCGATTTCGAGATCAACTGAAGCTTCCGGTAATTCCCTTACGATGTCAGAGAGTTTTTTGGCATTGATGGTGATACTTCCCTTTTCAACCACTTCCGCCGGCACCGAACAACGAATACCCATATCCAGGTCCGTCGCAACGAATTCCAATTTTTTGTCACGAGCCTCTAAAAGGACATTGGCCAGGATGGGCATGGTATTTTTCGCCGCCACCGCGCTTTGAACGGTCGAGATACCTTTGAGAAGATCAGCCCTGGATAGAACGACTTTCATTCGTGGCTCCTTTTAAAGACCAGCTGTTGTTTCAAAAAGATTTTAAATTTAAAGAATAGAAGTAGTAGTGGGCATTGAGGATATGTGAGTTGTTTCGGTTTTTCGTAATAAAAACCGGGCTTGTAACGGTTCAAAAGCCTGGGAGCGAATTGGGGGTATTATAGGCCAAATCCACAAGCCCGCAACTCTTTTGGTTTATCACGCGTTTTATCCCCGCCTTATACAAACTTATCCTGAAAATTTTGTGGAGAAGCCTGTTCGGTCCAGAGTTATCCAGGGATCATTCGGGATATGTTGGCAACGCTTTGTGGATAGAAGGGGTTTGGGCCAAGAGGTTTTTTAGAGGGAATGACGAAGTGGAAAGATGAATCATGAGCTATCAGCCATCAGCTAATAGCTAACGGCTGGTTCTTAGCGGGAGTAATTGCCTTCGGTGAGCTGCTTCTTCAAGCTGTTCACTTCGGCCAAGAGCGTGATATCGGAGGTCAGCAGGTCCTCGATCTTCTCGTAGGCGTGGATGATGGTGGTGTGGTCTTTGCCGCCGAAAGCCGCCCCGATCTCGGTGAGCGAGTGGGAGGTCAATTCGCGTGAGAGGAACATGGCGATCTGGCGGGGGAAAGCGATCTGCTTGGTGCGCTTCTTGGACTTCATGTCGGAGAATTTGCAGTTGTAACGCTCGGCCACGACCCGTTGGATGGCGTCCACCGAGATGCGCCTTTCCTCGTTGGGAAGGGAGTCTTTCAGGACTTCTTTGACCAGTTCCAGGGTGATCTCCTGGCGGGTCAGGGAGGCGAAGGCGATGACGCGGAGCATGGAGCCTTCCAGCTCGCGGATATTGGCCTTGGCATGATTGGCGATGAAGACGGTCACTTCGTTGGGCACCAGGATGCCTTCGCTTTCGGCCTTCTTGCGAAGGATGGCGATGCGGGTCTCGATGTCCGGCTCTTGGATATCGGTGATGAGGCCCATCTCGAACCGGTTCTTTAAGCGTTCTTCCAGCTTGATCTCCTTCGGATGGCTGTCCGAGGTGGCCACGATCTGCTTTTGGGCCTCGTAAAGTACGTTGAAGGTGTGGAAGAACTCTTCCTGGGTGGCTTCCTTGCCTTCCCAGAACTGGATGTCGTCGATGAGCAGCACGTCTACGGTGCGGTACTTGTTACGAAAGTCCTGCTGGCGGCCTGATTGGATGGATTGGATGAAGTCATTCATGAATTTTTCAGAGGAAATATAGAGAACCCGGATATTGGGGTTTTGTTCCACCACAAAATTGCCAATGGCTTGCAACAAATGCGTCTTTCCGAGGCCTACTCCCCCATAGATGAACAAGGGGTTGTAGGAACGGGCTGGCGACTCCGCTACGGCTAGACAGGCGGCATGAGCGAACCGGTTGCTGTTACCGACCACGAAGCTTTCGAAGTTGAACTTGGTATTGAGGATGAATTCGGAGTCCCCCGAGGTCTTGGTGGGGGTTGGCATGGTCAGTCGGGGTTGTTCGACCGTTTCCACCGAGAGCTTGGTTTCGGAAGAGGGCTGAGCTTTGGCGGAAGGGTCCACTGCGGGAGCCGTCAGGTCGACCTCGAATTGGATCTCCAACTGTTCGGCATGAACGGACTTGAGGGCCTTTTGGATCTGAGGCTGGTAATGGTCGCGGATCCAGTCCCGAAAGAACTCGTTGGGGACCTGGACCTTCAAGGTGTTGTTATCGGACATGGAACCCTTGGTGGGCTTGAACCAAGTCTCGAAACTTTGGCGATTGAGGTCTTTTTTGAGGTTCTCTAAACAGCGATCCCAGAGATCGGCTGAAGTGGTCATCCACAAACCTCCATTGAGTAAAAAACGCGAAAAAACCCTTATTTTAAAGGGTAAATAAGCATCCGTTTCGAATTATCCCCTGATTATCCCCAGAAGGTGGGAAAGCTATTTCCGCTATTAAAGCCACGATTTCTTGGTCATCTACTTATCCACATCTGTTGATAGCTTTGTGGATAAGCCTTTTGAACGACCCCGCTCGAAAACCGCCTTTTATCGGGCAAAAACCTCTCTCTATATGTAAGAGAGTTAGCGGTCACCAAAGTCATGGAACGTCCAGTACTTCCGAAACCTTTTAGCCGTCACGGGTTCAGGGGCTTCCCCCCGAACCATTCACAAGATATCCACCGAATTCACAGGAAATTTGCCCAGAGACAAAAAAATTTTTTCGTCTATCGAGGAACGTCTTCGATCACGAAAAAATTTTAGGAAGCGCGTTGAGTTTTCAGAAAATTAACTTTGTACTACTCCTTTTAAATCTTTTTAGATTTAAGTCAAGGGAATTGTGGCTCGAAGGCGAAGAAAAGTCCGACCCCCTGGAACGCTTTTGCTTTCGAGCATTTTTACCACTGTTGAAAAAATTTTTCAAAATGTTTTTGAAAAAAAAGAGGGCGGGTTCGCGCTTTTGAAAATTTTCTTCCAAGGCTTTCCGAAGAAAGGCTTGACATTTCGCCGCTTCGAACCTCAACTAAACCTCGTCTCGAACTTCACCGATCAGGAAATCCTTTGTCCCTTTTAGAGATCCAAAAAATCTCGTTCGCTTATCCCTCCGGTTCCAATTTTCATTTGGATCCGACGGACCTGCGCGTGGAAAAAGGGGATTTGGTGGGCCTCTTGGGTCCGAACGGCGCGGGGAAATCCACTTTGTTAAAACTCATGGCGGGACTTCTCATATCACCCGAAGGCTGCGTCTTTTATGGCGGCCGGTCCCTGGGTGATATTCCGGTCCGGGAGAGGGCGCGCAGGATGGCTTACGTGCCCCAATCGATGCATTTCACTTTTCCCCTCGGCGTTAGGGAGATCGTCGAGATGGGAAGGCATCCACATCTGGGTCGTTTCGAGCCGATGGGAAAAAAGGACCGGATGATCTGCGAGAAGTCGCTGGAGCTTTGCGACGCTTTGGAATTCAAGGACCGGCTTTTCGATGAACTTTCCGGCGGAGAAAAACAAAGGGTACTCCTGGCTTCGGCCTTGGCGCAAACACCCGAACTGTTGCTGCTCGACGAGCCGACCCTGTCGTTGGACCTTTCCCATCAGATCCTTTTGTTCGAGATCATCCAAAGGCTTCACCGCAGTGAGGAGCTCACGGTCGTAGTGGCCACGCACGAGCTGAACCTGGCGGGTCGGTTCCTGGACCGGCTGGTCTTGATGAAAGCCGGGAAGGTCGAGGCCGATGGAACCCCGAAAAAAGTCCTGACTCGTCGGAACATCAAGTCCGTGCTCAATGTTGAAGTGGACCAGTTCAAGCACCAAGGGAACGCTTACTTTGTTCCCCGAAAGGGAAAAGCATGAGCCGGCCCGTGCTAAAGAACTTTGTCCTAATGTTCACGATCCTGTTCTTCTTTTTAGTTTTAGTGGGATGTCCCTTCGTGGGTTCGACCACCATTTCATGGGACAAGGTGTTCCATGCCTGGCCGCCGTCGCCGGATAATCAGGACGCCCAGATCTTTTTTAGCGTCCGTCTTCCCCGGAATCTCTTAGCCGCGCTGGCCGGGGCCGCCATGGCTTGCGCCGGGATCATTTTCCAAGCGGTGCTTCGCAATCCTCTCGCTTGTCCTTTCACTTTGGGAGTGGCGGGCGGCAGTTCCTTCGGCGCGGTGGCGGCTATCCTTTTAGGATTCACCACTCTCATCCACGGCTTTTCCCTTATCACCCTCTTCTCTTTCTTTGGGGCGCTTCTCGCCTTGGCGCTCGTCTATTCCTTGGCGTCCATGCTGCGCTCCTTTTCGACCATGACCCTGCTTCTGGCGGGAGTGGACATCAATTATTTCTTCAACGCATTGGTTCTTTTGGCTTATTACGTCGCGGACTTCACTCAGGCATACGCCATGATCCATTGGATGATCGGGAGCCTGGATGTGGTGGACATCGTTACGGTGGAAAGACTGGCGATGGGGATCGGAGCTGGGTTCCTGGTGTTATGGACCTTGGCCCGGGAACTCAATCTGCTTTCAGCCGGAGAGGACTTGGCCAAAGTGAAGGGTGTCCCTACCCGGCGGGTCATCGTGGTCTCCATATTGGTGGCGTCGCTCATGACCAGCGCGGTGGTGGCGCTGACCGGGCCCATCGCTTTCGTCGGGCTCATCATTCCCCATGTTTTCCGTCTTTGGATCGGCAACGACCACCGTTATCTTTTACCTTGCAGCACTTTGGGGGGCGCGGCCTTCCTGATGCTTTGCGACACGGTGGCCCGATCTTTCTTCGGCCCCACCGAGGTGCCGGTCGGAGTTTTAACGGCCCTTTTGGGTGTGCCCCTTTTATTATGGCTTCTATTCCATCGCCTCGCCTATCTAGCGAACTAGGGGTATGACTTGAACCATGCTTTTAATGAGAACGAAAAGGACGCCATCTATCGCGTCATCCGGGAACGCCGGGATGTCAGGCGTTTTAAGACCGATGCCCTTCCCTCTTCAACCTTGGAGCAGGTGTTGAATGCCGCCATGCAAGCCCCTTCAGTGGGCTATAGCCAGCCTTGGAACTTTA
>CAZLND010000013.1:10804-13816 GCA_964560635.1 uncultured bacterium
TTGAATGCCGCCATGCAAGCCCCTTCAGTGGGCTATAGCCAGCCTTGGAACTTTATCCTGGTCAAAGACCAGGTCATCCGCCAAAAGGTCCACGAGGCTTTCCGGAGGGCCAACGAGGAAGCGAAGAGCCTGTTCCAGGGTGAACGCGGGGAAAAATACGCCTCCCTGAAATTGGAAGGCATCCTGGACTCAGCCTTGAATATCTGCGTGACCTGCGACCGAAACCGTTTCGGCCCGGCGGTGCTGGGCCGCACCTGCCAACCGGATATGGACCTTTACAGCACGGTTTGCGCGGTGCAGAACCTCTGGTTGGCCGCCCGTTGTGAAGGTATCGGTGTGGGGTGGGTGAGCATCATCAAACCGGAAGAATTGGCGGCCTTGATGGGATTGCCGGAAGGTGTGGTGCCCATCGCTTATCTGTGTCTGGGTTATACCGAAGGGTTCGCCCCGGAGCCGGAATTGAAGACCGCGGGTTGGCTGCCGCAGGTCCCTTTTGAATCCCTCATCTATCACGACCAATGGGGACAGCGATCACCTAAAGATTGATCATCGTCACTTCGAAGATCGCCCTTTCTGAGGGGCCGCCGGTGGCATATTCGGGAACTCGGGCTGGTCTTTTTTCTCCTCATAAGCGGGATAGGTCACCCGCGGAGGGCTGATTTTCTTATTCACCACAGCAAAAGATGTCATTTCGTGGGACTTCACTGAAGTGGGGTTCATCAAGTGTTCAACCGAAACGCCCCTCGCCGTTTCGGCATCCGCGATCAATGAGCGATGACAGCGCCAGGGAACGGCTTCCGCGCACATGATGGCGGTCTTCAATGTCGGCAGCATTTCATTCAACTTCTCCAAGCCTTTTTCGAATTCCGGTGTGTCCATGTAATCGGCGAATCCCCGGAAGCTGGTGTTCTTCCAACCCATATTGGTGGAATCCTTCTTAGAATGTCTTAATCCGCCTAATTCAGGGAGATAGGCGTAACTGATATTGGCCTTGTTGAGCGCGGGTGCCAGATCCTCCTTGTTGAACCAGGGGACGCGACGGGATTTGGGAACCGTGCGAACATCGACGATACGACCGATGTGATGGGCCCTGAGGAGGCCGAGGAATTCTTCAAAGGTCCGGTTGGAATGGCCGACGGTATACAAAACTGCCGATTTGGACGGGGTAGTTTTCACGGGGTCAACGGTACTTTCGCGAAAGCGTCGGCGGGACCCTGCCAGGAGAAAAGTTCCGGATGTATGAGATGGGCCAAAAGCTGCACCCCATCGGCTAATCGCGGCCCGGGCCGCGCGAAATAAGAATTAGCGTCCACGGCATAGACCCGGCCCGCTTGGACGGCGGCCAATTGATCCCATCCGGGTTTGGACTTAAGAAGCTCCGCTTGTTCCAAGGCCCGTTTCGTCCCGAATCCGCAAGGGGCTACGATGACGACTTCGGGGTCCCATTTGAGGATCCTATCCCAGCCAATGCGGACCGAATCCACACCCGGTTGGGCGACCCCGTCCTTCCCCCCTGCCCATTCGATCATTTCCGGTACCCAATGGCCCCCGCAATAAAGGGGGTCCACCCATTCCATGAAGAAGACCCGGGTGGGGGTGAGCTTTTGGGTGAAGGCGTTGATGACTTCCACCCGCCCGCGCATTTCCTGGACGAGTTTTTTCGCCACATCACTAGTTCCCGTCTTTTCTCCTAAAGCCAGTAGGTCCTTGAGCATGTCCTCATAAGTATGGGGTATTTGCCAAAGGAACTCCGGCGGGGGGACGAGGGATCTCAATACTTGGGTGGCCTCGTTGCCCGAGGGCGCGCAGACCTGGCAGAGGTCCTGGGTCACGACAAGCGTGGGTGAAGCTTCGCGGATAGCCGCCTCATCCACCGCGTAAACGCTTCCCCCTTGCCCGACCCTTTCACTGACGGCCTTATCGATCTGTTCCAAATTGAGCGAGGCTAAGTCCATGGCGCATTTCACCACGACCGGTTTTCCCTTCACCTCGGGTGGGTAGTCGCATTCGTGGGAAACTCCCACTAGGTTGTCGACAAGTCCCAAGGCGCAGACCATTTCGGTGGCCGCGGGCAGGAAGGAAGCGATGCGCAGGGGTTTATTTTGAAATGTCATGAGGGGGATTGTACACTAGCCGCTCTTCCAAAAGCTTCAAAGGACCCCTCGTGCGATCCAAAGCCACCTTTTTATTTCTTCTTTTCTCGATCGCCTGCGCCCTTTCGGCCGAGGAAAAATCTGTCCTTCCCCGCCGGGTCATTTCCATGGCGCCCAATTTGACCGAGATCGTCTATGACATCGGCGCCCAGGACCTATTGGTGGGTGTGACGGATTTTTGTAAATTCCCACCCGAGGCCCAAAAAAAGGAAAAGGTGGGTGGTTGGATCAATCCCGACTACGAGAAGATCCTTTCCCTCAAGGCGGACCTGGTGTTGGCCCTGAAGTTCCATGGGAAGGCCGTGGACAATCTTGAAAAACTGCATGTGCCAGTGCTGGTGTTCAATTGTCAGACGGTGGAGGATGTGTTGGAAGCTTACGACTTGTTGGGTAAGAAGTTGGGCCGCGAGGCGCAGGCCCGAAAAGCGAAAGAGGCGATCCAAAAACGCCTGACCTTGGCCGCGAGTCGGGCGGGCAAACACAAACCCGTCTCGGTACTTTTTCTCATTGGCCGCAACCCCGGCACCCTGGATCAGCTTTACGGCGTGGGCCCGAAGAATTTTGTGGATGAGCTCATCGGCAAGATGGGTGGGGTGAATATCCTCTCTGACGCCCGGGAGCCCTATCCCCTGGTCTCCAAGGAACAGTTATTGAAAAGGGACCCGGACATCATCATCGATTCCATCCCTTCCAGTGAAATGAACGCGAAACAACTTCAAGCCGAAAGGGATTCTTGGAAAAAGTTCCCCACCTTGAAGGCGGTGCGGAAAAATTGTGTCTTTACCTTGAGCGAGGACGCCTACCTCATCCCCGGCCCAACGATGGTGGGCCTGGCCGAATACCTTTCGAAGGTCTTCGC
>CAZLND010000013.1:13916-20231 GCA_964560635.1 uncultured bacterium
TTGACAAGTCGATGGGACAAGAGTATTTAGATACAACTCAGGGTGTTCGGGAAGCCGGTGAGAATCCGGCGCGGACCCGCCACTGTAAGGGGTGAAGTTTTCCTCCTAAGCCACTGTCTAAAAGACGGGAAGGCCGGAGGGTGGATACCCCAAGTCAGGAGACCGGCCCTGGGAATTTTGCGATGGCTTCTTCGGGAATAAGAAGCGGTGAGTTCCTTCCACCGGAAGTCCCTCCCGCGCCTCTCCCTTGAAGCCTAGCCTCGGGGAGTAGGCACATGTTCCAGATCCATAGGCGTTCCTGTTTTTTCATCTTGGTTTTCCTCGTATTTCCACCTCTACTTTTGGCCGATCCACCCGGTAATAGCCCTACTTCCGACCTTTCCTTTCCCATTCAGGAAGTGGTGGTCACCACGAACCGGCTGGACACGCCTTTGAGCCAAGTCGCCAACTCCATGAGCGTCATCACCTCCAAGGACATCGAGCAAAAGCAGGCGGGCACGGCTTTGGAAGCCCTTCAGGGAGTGCCGGGCCTGACCCTTTTACAGAATGGGGCGGCGGGAGAGAGCTCGGGTATTTTCATGCGGGGGGCTGATGCGGGTCATACCCTGGTCCTGATGAACGGCGTCCCCATCAACAACCCCATTTCCACCTCACGGGAATTCGACTATCTGGACCAGCTTTTCGCGGATGACATCAGCCGCATCGAGGTTGTGCGGGGCCCCATGAGCACCGTTTACGGCACCAACGCCACTGCGGGCGTGGTGAATATCCTCACTCAAAGGGGTGAGGGGACGCCGAAGGGTTCTTTGTTCTTCGAAGGCGGCGCCTATGAGAGTTTCCGCGAGGGGGCCACGGCCTCCGGCGGAAACAATCTGGGGGATTTCAACCTCGCGGTTTCCCGCTTTGACTCTCAAGGATTTCCTTCGGCCGATAAAACCTTGGGCAATAGCGTCAACAGCCTGGATAGCAACAGTACCGCGTCACTTCAATTAGGCATCCTTCCCTCCGCGAACTTGGACAACAGCCTTTACGTGCGTTATTCCCAAGCCCACACCAACTTGCCCGCTTTCGGTGGGGTCGGAGGGGACGATCCCAATTTCTTTATGGATGAGCGGCAATGGTTCACAGGGACCCAAACGAAATGGAAATTGTTCGACGGGGCCTTGGAGCAGACGCTTGGGCTTTCTTTCACTGATGACCTTCAACTATTTACGGATGATCTTTCCACTTACGCTGGTTCCCATTACGAGCGGGGCGCCTACGAGGGGCAATCGGCCCAGATCAGCCTTCAGAACGATGTCCATCTTTGGAAGGGTGAGACGCTTGTACTAGGGGTCCAGGGCCAGCAGGAATGGGGCCGGGTGGATGACACGACGGATTATGGTTTCGGGCCTTCCAACGCCATTATTGGAGCCACCGCGACCACCGGGAGTTATTTCGCCGAGAGCCAAACCGAACTGATGGACCGGCTTTTCGCCACCTTAGGCGGCCGCTTGGACGCAGTCAGCTCTTTCGGGAAACAGTTCACTTACCGGGGGGCGGTGGCTTATTTCGTGCCGGACTTGGGGACCAAGCTCAAGGCCAGTTATGGGACCGGCTTCAAAGCGCCTTCCCTTTACCAGCTTTTTTCTCCCTATGGGAATACGGGGCTCCAAGCGGAGAACAGCACCGGTTGGGATATCGGGTTCGAACAGCCCTTGGCGGGCGACCAAGTGAAATTCGGGGCGACCTATTTCCACACGGATTTTTCACAGCTCATCGATTTCGAATCGACCAGCACTCCTCCCAACTATGGCGAGTATTTCAATGTCTCCAAGTCCCAGACCCTGGGTTGGGAAACCTTCGCTTCGGCGAAACCCGTGAAGGGTTTGGAATTGCGGGCCGATTACACCTATACCTGGGCCGTGAATCAGGATACGGGTGATCAGCTCATCCGCCGTCCCCAGGACCGGGCCGACTTCAACGCTTCCTATCAATGGAAGGGATTGGGTTTTGGACTGGGCCTGATCTATGTGGGCGACCGACCTGATACGGCCTTCACCAATTTCACGGCGACGCCCATTACTTTGCCCTCTTATACCTTGGTCAATCTTTTGGCGTCCTACCAAGCGGATGAGCATTTGAAATTTTTCGGCCGGGTGGAGAACCTCTTCAATACGGTCTATGAGGAAGTTTATGGTTATGGCACGCCGGGACTTTCGGTTTATCTGGGGACGAAAGTTTCGCTTTAAGATTTAAGAGGCTTTAAAGAAGTGGGGATAAGCCGGGACCTGGCGACAGGCCCGGCTTTTTTATTTGGAGGATATGCGTCGAAGCCGCTGGTCCAAAAGGCTCAATAACAAGGGATCGGGGCCGAGAGGCTTGGCGAGTTTCACTTTCATCTGGGGATGTTTTTTCCGGAAGGTTTGGATGATCTCGGGGATATGTTTTTTCACGTGTTTGGCTGAAAAAAGGAATAGGGGCAGGACCAGGATCTTATTTGATGTCTTAGCCAAATGCTCCAAGGCTTCTGGAATAGAAGGCTGGGCCAGTTCTAAGAAAGCGTGGGAGATTTTCCAGTCAGGATGCCGTTTACGGTATTTTCCAACCAACTTGATGAATTCCAAGTTAGCGGATTTTTCTCGGCTGCCGTGGCTGATGACGAGAACACCTATTTTCATTGGCATATCCTAGCTCAAGCTGAGACAGGCGAGAAAAAGCAGGCAAACTTCAATGGTTTCGATGGTGGCGCCCATACCGTCACCCGTAAGGCCGCCGATTCGGTTCTTGGACCAAGAAGAGAAGATAAAAGAGATAAGGGCACTGAGGGTTAGGGCCCCCAGCCATTTCCACCCCAATATAAGGAAGACGGGAAGGGTCAGACCGGTTGAAAGGGCGAAAGCGGGAAAGGATAGACCCAGAACATACGAACCCAATCCTTTATCCCCGAGGGGCGCGGAAGCGGTGAGGCAGGAAAGTGTGACCGCCCAGCGTGCGGCCACGGGGATGGCCAAAAGCCAAGCCCAAGCGTTCCCTTGGGATAAAAGGTGGACTAGCAGAACATATTTAAAAAGAAGCGTTAAGACGATGCCGGTCGTGCCGTAAACCCCCATAGCCGCGTCCTTCATGATACGTTGGCGCTCCGCCGGGTTCTTCCCTCCCAACCAGCCATCTAGACAATCCCCCAAGCCGTCCAAATGGAAAGCCATGGTGATCAACACCCATATAAGAAGGATGATCAAGGCCTGAAGGTCGGCGGATAGGAGGATCTTGGAGCAAACGGCCAAGAGACCCCCGATAAAAGCGCCCGCGAGTGGATAGAAAATCACGGAAGCCTTCAGGTCCTTGTTGGACCATTTCCCCGTTGGTACGGGAAGGGCCGTTAAGGTTGAAAAGGCAATGAGGAGCGGCTTCAACGGGACGAAGAGCGGCTTACCGCAGAAGTTTTCTTCTTGATCTTAGTTGGCACCTTGGCGCTCTCAAAGGTGGCCATCTCAGCGTGGGTGCGGACCGCCGCTTCGAGGATATTCAAAGCCAAGGCCCCGCCCGTTCCCTCGCCGAGACGCATCCTCATATCGAGCAAGGGTTCCACTTCCAGCATCTCGTAGAACTTGGTATGGCCCGGTTCCTGGGAACGGTGGGAAAAGAAAGCGAAGTCCTTCACCTTCGAGTTAAGACGGTAAGCCACAAGGAAAGCCGAGGAAGTGATGAAACCATCCACCACGACGGGAATGCGGTTCTTGGCGCAGCCTAGGACCACCCCAGTGAGGGCGGCGATCTCGAGCCCGCCCAATTTTTGAAGGGCCTGCATAGGTTCGACCACGCCCACCGAATGGCGCTGAAGGCTTTCCTGGATGACACGGCATTTGACCATCCATTGGGAGCGATCGATGCCCGTGCCGAAGCCGGTGACATCTTCCACCGCGCAAGGCAAGAGCGCGGCCATGAGGGCGGCGGCGGAAGTGGTATTGCCGATACCCATTTCCCCCAGAACGACCCACTTCACCTTCTCCTTCTTGGCTTGGTCGGCCAGCTTCACGCCCAGCTCAACCGCTTTTTGGCATTGCGCTTCCGTCATGGCGGGCTCCACTTTGAAATTTTTGGTGCCCTTGGCGATCTTGGCGGAGACCAGTTTCTTGGACTTGGGAAGGTCCGCCGCGACACCGACGTCCACCACCTTGACCTCGGCCCCGGCTTGGCGGGCCAGCGCGTTGATGGCCGCCCCTTCTTTAAGGAAGTTCAAGACCATCATGGGGGTCACTGCCGAGGGGAAAGCGGAAACGCCTTCCACCGTGACGCCGTGATCTCCCGCGCAAAGGATGACCTGTTTTTTACCCAATGAGGGAATGGTCTCGCCCGTGATACCGGCGACCCGAATGGCGATCTCTTCCAGCCGGCCCAAGCTTCCGGCTGGTTTGGTGAGTTGAGCTTGTCTTTTTTCAGCTTGCTCGATGGCTTTGAGGTTGAGCGAGGGAATGGACGAGATGACTTTGGAAAGGTTCATGGGGGTTCCTAAATAAGAGAATGACAACGGCTCATTTCACCACCAAGGCACCAAGACACCAAGTGAATATTGATGATTTAAAGAGGGCAAAAGGAAAAAGATTCAAGCTTTTGAGGGCAAGCGCCAAATCTTCGGGTTTTCTTGGTGACTTGGTGTCTTGGTGGTGAAAATTTTTGGTTTAGCGCTTTTTCTTGTGGGAAAGCACGGTGCGGTAACGGGGGGAGTAGATCTCCTCCAGCTTGGGCTTCAAGGGCGAGAGCCAGAAGCCATCGCGTTTCTTGGCGGAGAGCAGGGTGCTGATGAGGCGCGCCCGGTGGCGGTAGGAGTAACCCAATTCTTTTTGCACCCATTCCTTCGGCTTGCCCGCGCGGATGGCCCACAGGAGGTAATGGGGAGTGAGGGTCTTGAAGGGGAATTTCACTTGCCACAGACCGATCAAGGCGGCGTTCTCCTCCACCGAGAGGGCGGGCTTGCGGCCGTGCTTTTGATAGAACTGGTGGAATTTTTTCTCGAAGGGGGTCTTCTTCTTGCTCAGGGCCTGCCAAGCGTGACGCAGACGGACCGACTTCTTGGCGTAACCGAGTTGGAGAAAATGTCCTTGGATGGTATTGCGGTGGATATCGAGAGCCTTAGCGGTCTGGATGATGTTGCCGTTATAGATGACGAACCAGTGCAGGAAGTAATGGCGGTCCAGATCGTCGGGATAGAGCCCGCGTTTCCACAAACGATTCAAGGCGGCAAGGCCTTGGTTCCATTTGGGTTTCGAGATCCCGGACGGTATTTTGAAAGCCACTTCGACGACTCCTGAAAGCTTGTTCCGTTTGGACGTTCAACGGGCACAAGTCTACCAAGTTTGAAAATCTTTTTCAAGTTTTGAGATGTTGTTTATCTTATTTAATGCGGAGGGGAAGTCCGGCGGTCAGGAAAAAAACTTCATTCGACAAGGACGCCAATTGTTGGTTCAAGGAACCTTGCAGGTCGCGAAAATCCCGACCCAGTGGGTTGTCAGGAACTATGCTTAGTCCAACTTCATTGGAAACAATACGAATATTCCCTTTTAGTGACGGAAGTGTGTGAACTAGCTCAGCAAAAATTTTTTCGATCTCGGACATTGAGAGGACTTTTCCGCCCATTCCACACAACAGATTTGAAACCCAAAGGGTCACACAGTCCAAGACCAAAAGTCCCCGGTCATGAACGGCCGATCGCTTCAAGGCGGTTACCAATTGGTAAGGCTCCTCGATGGTTTTCCACCGGCGGTCGCGGCTGGAACGATGTTTGTCGATGCGCTCTTTCATTTCGTCGTCGCCGGCGGAAGCCGTGGCGAGGAACAAAAGCGGATCGAAGGATGATCCGTTGCCTTGGTCCAAGGCGAACCGGGATTTTCCCGACCGCGCGCCGCCAAGAATGAGTTGTATATGGGGAGCCATAGGAATCCATTTAACCACAGCCCCTAGTGGTGGCGGTGAAAAGCGTTCAAAAGAGCCATGGATCCTTCCTTATGTCCTCCGGTTGCTTCGTTGACGTTGCCCTCGGGCTTCAGCTACAATCAACCCTCTTTTCGCTAGTCGAACGAGAAAAAGGTTCCCTCAGCGGAGCCCATTTAATTAAAGGAAAGAAAGTCATTTTATGAAACGGACATTCCAGCCCAATAAACGTAAACGTCAAAAGGTCCACGGTTTTCGCAGTCGGATGAAGACGGTTGGTGGTCGCAGGGTTTTGAGCCAACGCCGCAAAAAGGGTCGCGCTAAAGTTAGCGTCCAGTAGCCGGTTTTCGATGCCGCGGTTTCTTAAGTCCGAGCGGCTGAAAAGTTCCAAGGACTTCAAAGCGG
>CAZLND010000014.1:0-19895 GCA_964560635.1 uncultured bacterium
GACCCCCAACACCGGAAAACTATTCACCTCCTGGGATATTTCCATGTTCGAGAACACTTATTACAGCGGCGTCACCCAGACGGTCGCCAATCAATTCTACACTTCCGTCTATCAGTGGTTCGGCGGCGGGACATGTAACACCCCTACGCCCACTTTCACCCCGACCGTCACTTTTACGCCCACTGTCACCTTCACCCCGACCAACACTCCCACCTTTACGCCCACCTTCACAGGAACGGTTACGAATACTCCCACCATCACCAACACGCCTACGATCACCTCCACCTTCACCCCGACCGCCACCTCCACCCCTGGATTGAACGTTTGGCCCAATCCCTTCAACCCGAAATTCGCCGTGCCCGGCAACACCAGCAACGGGGTAGGGGTCCTGAAGGCCTACTTCGTCCCTACGGGCACCACCATGAGCTATTATTCGATTTCCGGGGAATTGGTCACCACCCTGTTGGAGACCTCCCCCAACGAGATCGATTGGGATGGTAAGAACAAAAATGGGGTTCCCGTATCCTCGGGTACCTATTATTATGTAATCCAAAATAACAACAGCACCCTGTTGGCCGGTAAGGTATTGGTCGTCACGTCGAAATGAACCATGAATTCCTGGGACTTAAATCAATGCAAAGCAAGGCGATGACCGTGGGCAAATCCTCAACCTACCAACCAGCCTTCAGTCGCTTCACGGCTTTTTTGGCCGGGCTTTTCCTTTTGGTTTCCCTCAACCCCCTTTCCGCCCAACAAGTGAACGGCGCCGGCAGCACCAGCACCAACTTCCTGAAGATCGGCCAAGGCGCAAGGGCCGTGGGTATGGGCGAGGCCTTTACCGGTGTTTCCGACGACGCTACCGCCATCTTTTGGAACCCGGCCGGACTTGTCCTGGCCCGGGGGACCCAGTTCAACCTGACCCACGGGGAATGGTTGCAGGGCGTGAGCACCGAGTTTTTTTCTTTCAGCCAGAACCTGGAAAGGGACGGGGCCTTCGGGGGAAGTATCAACTACCTGGGGACGGGGTCCTTCCAAGGGGCACTGGAAAATCCGGACGGCACCTATGGCGGGCCGGGCGATATGATCAGCGCCACCAACTACAGCGGCACTGTGGCTTACGCCCAGCGCCTGGGCAATTGGATCGGCGGGGATTTCTTCAAACATTCCTTCCTCGGTTTAGAAGCCACCGTTACCGGGCAGAACGTGGTCAATGTGGGGAGCGCCGGACTGGCCTTCAACTTGGGCTATATGTATGAGATCCAGCGGAAAACATTCTATGTGGGCGCGGTCTTGAACGACCTGGGAACCAGCATCCAGGATTTCACCCAGCCCCTGAACTACATCTTTGCCGGCTCCTATTGGCTACATAACGCCCTGATGAAGAGGGACCGGGACATCATTTCCTTGGAAACCCACGGTTACATCGATACGGGACTTTCGGTCAACGTGGGGGATGAGTATCAAATGACTTTTGGCCGCAACGACGTGGCCCTTCGGGTGGGTTATCGTACCGCTGCCGATTCGGGTGGCACGGACGGCGGTTTGACGGCGGGCGTGGGCGTGGCCCACCGGTTCGACGACTTCCAAGCGGGCATCGATTACGCCTTCGTTCCTTACGGTATCCTCGGCGCCACCCACCGCGTGTCGGTGAACATGGTCATCGGCGGCGTGCTCACCAAGCCGGAAGCCTATGTGAACGGCTCACCCGCCTTCATTCTGGGCCAGCAATCCTCGGCGATCAATTTCTCCACCCGAAGTGAGGAACCCATCGACAGCTGGAAGGTGAAGATCCTGGATCCTTCGGGCATGCTGGTCAAGAGCATCGAGGGCAAAGGCAACCCGCCCTCCCACAGCGTTTGGGATGGGAAGAACCAGACCGGTGTGTTGGTTCCGGACGGCAACTACACTTACAACCTGGAAGTCACCGACGATAACGAGATGACGGGCAAGTCCCGCCCTTGGACCGTGGCGGCCAAGTGGGTTCCCAAGAAGGTTCCTTATCAATACACCTTTGAGGTTCCCGGCGACCTTCTGTTTGATTCGGGAAGGGACGCGCTCCAACCCCGTGGTTATGAGGCTATTCAAAAGGCAGTGGCGGCAATCAAACAACGTTATCCCCAGAGCCTCATCATTGTGGCCGGTCACACGGACGATCAGAAGCTGGCCAAGAGCGCTCGCTTCAAGGACAACCAAGCCCTTTCGCTGGCCCGGGCCCAAGCTGTCATGGATTATTTGGTCAGGAGCGGCATGGACGGCAAGAAACTGAGCGTCATGGGTTATGGCGAGACCAAACCCATCGCCGACAACAAGACCAAGGAAGGCCGCGCCAAGAATCGCCGGGTGGAGCTGGTCGTTTCCGGTGTCATGGAAGCGGGCCCTGAGGTCCTCATTGAGGAAGGTCAGACCATGTTGAAGGCCAACCGCACCCGCGAGGCCCTAACGAGGTTCCTGAAGGCCATCGAGGCCGATAGCCGTAACAGCAAGGCATATCATTTGGCGGGGGATTGCTACTTGTTGCTGGGTGGTAAGGACCAAGCGGCCCAGGCTTACCGCAAGGCGCTGGAATTGAACCCCAAGGATACGGCCCTCAAGACCTGGCTGGACCAATATGCCCCGGCTCCCAAGCCGGTACTGCCGCCCGCGGGAGCCACACCGGTTCCGGCCGGCCCGGCCGCTTCCACCCAACCGCCTTCGACCGCGCCTGCCAACAACTAAACGAAATATTTCAATAATTTTTTGGCCACTACGATAACGGCCGATAAAAGGCCGATAAGACCGATGGCTGAGTTAGGCCATAGTCACTATCGGTCGTCATCGGTTGTTATCGGTTTTATCGGTGTGAAAAAATGGAATGGTTTTATTCTGTTGTGAGCGCTTTTAGATTCTGGGCCGCGTCGGTGCAGTTGGGTCGGCATTGGATGGCCTTTTCGAAAGCCTTTTTCGCTTCCGCGACATTCTTCTCTTTGAACAATAGGCAACCCATCTCGTTGTAAAGATGCGCCATGGGAGCGCCCCGCTCCAAGGCTTTTTGCTCGTCCAATATCGCTTCTTCCGTCCGGTCATTGGCCAACTCATGCAGGGCCCTGATCCTCCAAAAACGCGACTCCAAAAGCGGGTCCCCTTTGAAAGAAGGATAGGCCTTGTCCAAGACGGCTAGCATTTGGTTTTGGTCGGGGTCCAGTCCCAGCTCCATGACGAGATAAGTCAGGTCATTGAGGGACCGGTCCGCCTCCGCCCATCGCTTGAGCCTCGCCGCGTTCTGAGGCGTGACCGGGACCATCTCCAAGATGAAGCCCCCGTCGCGTTTGCCCCGCCCTTCGGAGAGCCAGATCCAGTTCCCCTCTGGGAAGGTTTTTTTGAAGAGCGCTTCCTCGTGGATGTTGGTCAGAACGGCCGCCCATTTTGCGTTGGCGGTATCCAGGCCCGGGTTTTCCGCCGAGTTGAAGGTGTAGGTGCCCACGAAGAGCGTTTGGTCAAAGGGGTCGGGGTTGAAGTTCAGGAGGATCTGGCCCGGACCTTCTTTCGCGGCCTTCTCGTTCAAAAGCCGATAGGCCTTCACGAACTCCACTGACTTGTGATCCCCGTAATAAGCCGGGTTCTCCCGTCCGTGGCGAGGGACGGCGGAGAAAAGGTGATAAAGGTCCAGCGAACAGGAACCCAGCAAGAGGATCGTCAGTAAAAGCGGGCCCCGCTTGCCCGAACGGGACAGGAGGAACTGGGCACCCAGCGCGCCGACGAAAAGCAGAAGGGGCGTCAATTGGCACAAGCGCATCATCTCGAAATTATTCGTGAGAATGGCGGGCAGGAAGAACAAAACCAAAGCGGCCCCGAACCAGCGGGCACGAGGGTCCCGACGGGTTTGGACCAAGGGAACGAGCCCCAGGAAAAAGAGCGAGGTTGTCACGGGGTTGAGCAAGCCGCCCCAGACCGGTCCGAAATGGAAAGAACCGCCGGGAGCGCCCCAGAACAGATCGCGGAAGTAGGAACTGGCGATGGAAGCCCGGTCCAACCCGCTTTTCCAATTTCCATTCCACAAATGATGGAAATAAC
The DNA here is from genome assembly GCA_964560635.1 of uncultured bacterium. GTDB lineage: Bacteria > Oederibacteriota > Muellerivitia > Muellerivitales > Muellerivitaceae > CAZLND01. The sequence continues at coordinate 4,051 of CAZLND010000014.1, forward strand.
CCCGATATTCTTGGTTGATGGAAAAAATCCAGGGCAAGAGGGCGGCGGCTATGGGTAGCAGGAATAGAAGGATAGGGGTCCAGCGGTCAGAGCCCTTGGGCCTAAAGAGGATAGCGGCCAAGATCATCAGGGCTACCAGAGGCCAGGAAAGGTAAGTGTAGAAGCCGATGCCCACGCCAACACCTAAGCCGAGGGCTTGCCATCCTTTGGTCTTAGGGGAGGCGGTTCCTAAATAACGGGCCAGAAGCCAAAGACAAAGGCATTCCCAAAAGACCATGAAGACCGATTGCGTGCTGTAACGACCCAGCAAAAGGGGCCAAAAGCCGAAAGCCAACAGGAAAAGGAAGAGCGCCGAAAGGGAACGGGAGAAAAGGCGACGGGCGGCCAACCAGGCTACTGGCAGGGTCAGGGCCGACCAAAGGGCGGGCTCAAGGCGAAGGGAAAAGAGGGAAGACGGGAAGAGTTTGAAGATGCCCGTTTGGAACCAGGTATAGAGCCGGGGTGCTTGGCTGGGACCTTGGAGCAGGTTCCAGTCCCAATGTTGGGTGAGACGCGCGGCGAAATAACCGCCGATGCCCTCGTCCACCACGGGCCAGGAGAGGGAAGTTAAATGGAAAAAGCGGATGAAGAGAGCTGTGGCCGCCAGTAAGATCCAAAAAGTTCCAGAGAAGGCGGGTGAGGTCTCCAACCTGAACAGGTCTTTGCCTTTGCCGTGGAATTGAAAGAGAAGAAAGAGGGGCAGGGCCATTCCCAACAGGACCAGTTGGATCTTGAGGGCCAAGGGAATTTGGAAATAAGAAAAGAGGATGTTGGAAAAAAGGATAAGGGCCAAGCAGACCAAGAAAAGCGGGGTCGAATTTTGGAACGGAAGTTTGTCGATGGGGGTCTTGAGGAAGGATCGGGATTGGGGTGCCATGGGTTTTTCGGATTATAACCCCTTTTGGGGAAGGGGGCAAAAGTCAGAGACCCTAATCGGTGTCTAAGTTTGGATTTAAGCCGTCATTGCGAGGAATGACCGCCGAATAGGCGGTCGGGCATGACGAAGCAACCCCAGTTCCAAAATAACTTCCTTGGGAAAAGGCTTATTTAAACTGAGGTTGTGCGTTGGCCCTTCGGGCCAAGCATGTTTGGCCAAAGGCCAAATACCGCAAGCTTGTCGTATTCGCCCCGCTATGTGCGGAGCACTCCTCACAATGACAGCAATTTGAAATATCGTCGGAGCCTTTTCCCTTGTCGCTGGGGTTTCTTTCCAGTTAGCATAGGGTCCGTTACGGATCAACCGGAAGGAACCGCATGCGAAAAGTACTCGTCATTCACGGCCCCAACCTCAATCTTTTGGGGGAGAGGGAACCCAATGTCTACGGCAAGGTGACCCTGGAAGAGATCAACAAGGGACTTGTCGAACAGGCTTCCAAGGTTGATGTGGAACTTCGCACCGTGCAGTCCAATCACGAGGGTGAGATCGTGGAGACCATCCAGAACGCCCGTAACTGGGCGGATGTCATCATCATCAATCCGGCTGCCTATACCCACACCTCGGTGGCCATCCGTGACGCCATTTCGGCCGTCAATGTGCCCGTTCTCGAGGTGCATCTTTCCAACATTTTTGCCCGCGAGGGTTTCCGCCAAGCCTCCCATGTTTCCCCGGTGGCTGTGGGGGTCATCTCGGGTTTCGGCAAGAACAGTTATTCCCTGGCACTGACGGCGGCCACCCAGCTCGTGCTTTCTGAAAAGAAGAAATAACAAAACAACGGCGTTTGAACCACCAAGGGCACCAAGTTCACCAAGAAAACCTAAAACCAAATCTTTTTTCTAAAAACCTTTGTCTTCCCCGTATTTCGGTGTTCTTGGTGCCCTTAGTGTCTTGGTGGTTAAATGGTTTTGCCGGAATTTTTAACGTAAAATGACCCCATGAAATCCTTATTTAAGAAGCCCATCCCGTCCTCTTGGCTTTGGGAGGGTTCTTTCGTTCTGGTGGGCGCTTATCTTTTCTTTTTCCCGCAGATGACCTATATCACCTCCATGGCCGTGGCCCTGGGCGGGGGGCTGTTGCTCCTCCTATTCAGGCCCTTACCCGCCGAAAGCCTCAAGACCCTCGGATGGGGTTGGGTCCTTTTCCTCATTTTTTCTCTCGCTTCCACCTTCTGGTCCCTTTCATCCGGCATGACCCTTCAATCGACCGGTCTCTTGTTCCTCGGCACCCTGCTTTACCTGATGGCCCGATCGAATGATCCGGCCGCCCAAAAGAGGCTCGAGACCCTGGGCATGGTCCTGGCGGCCCTGGCCGCCCTCAAGGGGCTCCACCAATGGTTGTTCGACTTCCGGGACCTTCAAAGTTTGTTGGGGGGAATGTCCGGTGTCCAACACGATATCGTCGAGGCGGCGGTCCATAACCGCCGGGCCTTTGGTTTTTTCGCCACTTCCGGTTCCTTAGCGGCTTTCCTTCTCTTGTTCCTCCCGCAGGCGTTCCTGGAAACGAAGCTCCAGACCGGCTCCAAAAGATGGATATATAGAGCTTTGACCCTGCTCCTGACCGTCGGGCTTCTTGCCACTCAAAGCGTTGGGGCCATCGCTTGCCTGATATTGGCGGTTCTTTTCGTTCTCGTGAAGCGCCGCTCTCGCGCGGCCATCGGATCTTTATTAGGCGGAGGGGCCTTGGTGGTGGTCTTTTTGATCGCGACGCGTGGCCTGCATAGTTGGCTTTTGGCGGCCTTTGGAATGAGGGTGGAACTTTGGAAAGCCGCTTGGGGACTTTTTCTCGCGCACCCTCTTTTCGGAACGGGATTGGGAACTTTTGGTGAACTTTACCAACAGGTTGGACTGCCCATGAGCACGGGCGCTCTTTATCCGCACAATATCCTTCTTCAATTGATGGTGGAAACGGGGTTGGCGGGTCTTGGCCTATTTCTTTTGGCTCTCTACAGTCTAATGGCGCGACTCAAGGCGCCCTTCCGATGGGAAGGGTGGGGCATCGGGACGGGTTTGCTCGCCTTTTTCCTCTTCTCGTTGGTGGACCTTCCATTTCAAATGACCGAGCTGGTTTGGTTTTTCGCGGCCCTCGCTGGCCGGCTAGAGCTGAGGCCCGCCAAATCTTTCTCCCTGCCAGCGATCCCTTTTAAGTGCATCGAGTGGGGAATCCTGATCGTTTTGGGGATCAGCGGTTTCTGGCCGCCTTTCCGGCCTTGGAATCTCGCGTTAGTGGCCTGTGTCCTTTGGGCGGGAATGGCGATGGGTCGCAAAAAGGTCGAGGACATTCCCTTGTGGATAGCCCTGGGTGGTGTCTTCTTCACTTTAAGGGCTTTCTTTTCCCCTTCGGCCTTAGGCGCTGTTTGGTTCTTGGAGATCGCGGGTCTGCTCTTGGCCTTCGTTCTTTTGCTCCGGGCCCTTCCCGAACCGGATAAGTTCCTCGAAAAGTTCTGCTGGTTGGGTGTCTTTTGGGCCCTGGCGGTCTGGGGCTATTCCTTTAAATACTCGGATATCAAGTATTGGGCTATCTTTCCCAATCCCAAATATGTCGCCATCTTCCTTTCGGCCATATTCTTCCTGCGGTTCCAGAAGCATTTGGACCTGAAGGAACTCCTGGCCGGTGCCTGGGGGAAAAGCGGCGGTCTGGTCAATGGGGTCCTCCTCCTCTTTTGGGCGGCCACCGCCTATTGCCTGAAATCCTTCGCGGCCATCGTGGGGGCTATCGTGGGTTCGGTCGTTCTCATCACCCGGAAACAACGGGTGAAATGGGCGGTTATCGGTTTGTTGCTCATCGTCGGAGTCTTGGTCATTCGGGTCTCGGTTTTTAGATCTTTGGAGAGCAATTCCACCCAATGGAGCCGGTTCGGGATATGGGTCTCGGCGGCCAAGGTTTGGGTGAAAGCCCCCTTCATGGGTGTGGGGCCCGGTGCTTTTTCGGGTTATTACGAACAGGTCAAAAGCCCCCGGACATCGGGCGTGAACCGTTTCTTGATGCATGCCCAATATGCCGAGAGCGAGGTCTTGGAAGTCTTGATGGCTTTTGGGCTGGTCGGCCTGCTCTTTGTCTTTTTCCTACTTAAGTTTCTTTGGCCCCGGGACCATGCCGGGAAGTCGGCGGCTTTGACCGCGCTGGGTACCGCCTCGGCTGTGAGCTTTTGCCTGCATACGCCCCTCATTGCCCTTCAAGGCGCGGGCTTATTGGTCCCTGCCGAGAAAAAGAACACACCCAACAAGCCGGACCTGGTGGCTGGGTTCCTGGCGGCGGGATTGGCCTTGGGTCTTTTTGCCTCAGCCGCTTACGCCCCGGCCTTGATGCGGGAGGCGGACAGTCTTAAAGAAAAGGGCCTTTTTCCTGAGGCTTTGCGCCGAATGGAGACCATCGAGCGTTTGAACGCTTGGGACGCCCGGGTGGCGGCCAAGAAAGCGGAGTTCCTGGAATCCCTCTATCTGGCTACGAAGGACATGCATTGGAAGGGGAAATCCGATGAGTCTTTCCAAAAGGTTTTGGAACTGGAAAAAACCGAAAGTGACCGGCGATTCGAAAATGCCAGGCGTCTGACCCGTCGGCTCGACATCAATCCTTCGGTCGCCGCGGTTCGGGAGGCCAATGACGCGTGGGTTGAAGCTGAACAGGTCCTGCCCTTCAACGTTTTTGTTCGCATGGAAGAGGCTTTTTTCGACCTTCGGACCGGTCAAGAGGATAAGGCGATCACTAACTTCAAGAAGGCCACCGAGCTGGAACCCAATGACGCCAAGGCTTGGGTGGACCTGGGGAATCTATTGATCAAGCAGCGCAGCGGGGAGAAGGCGAAGGAGGCATGTCGCCAGGCTCTGGCGGTCTATGAGAAATGGAAGGACGCGGACCGGATCGATCCCGTGGAAAAAGAAATGGTATCGCTTCCCCCCGAAACTTTAACGGCCCTTCGAAAGATGGCACCGTGAAAAAAACGACCCCTCCTCCGGCAAGCTTTAAATGGGACCTAGCGGTCTTTTTTGTTTTCGCGGGGTTGGTAGCTCTTTTTTACCGGCAAGTCTTGTTCGGCGATTCCACCTTCGTCTTCGTGGACGCCTCAAGGTTCTTTTATCCCATGTGGAAATGGGGAGCGGGGGTTTGGGGACAAGGGATCATCCCCCTTTGGAACCCGGACGCCCAATTCGGAACGCCCTACTTGGCCGATCCCCAAACGGCCTGTGCCTATCCGCCATTGGTACTCTTGTATCTTTTCTTTTCCGCGACCTGGGCCTTTTCACTTCTTATCATCCTCCACCATCTTTGGGCTCTTTGCGGTTTTTGGTTCCTAGCCAGGGGCCAAGGCTTTTCGGGCAAGTCTTCTTTCTTAGGAGCCCTCATCTTCGGGTTCTCCCTTCATCTCATTTGTTCTTCCTGGACTCCGGTGGCTCTGATGACCATCAGTTGGATACCTTGGGTCTTTTGGGCGGGCGAGAAAGTCTTCCAAGAAGGAAAGCGCGGGTTCCTTTGGCTGTCCCTAGCCTGGGCTATGCAATTGGCGGCGGGTTATCCAGTCTTGACCTATCTCACGGGCTTGGCGGTGGGTCTTCATTTCACATGGAAGAGCTGGTGGCAAGCCCTCCCCCTGCGCCCTGATTTCATGGGTAAAGCCCATGGGAAAGGCGGGAAGGCTTCGGGGGATTCCGCAAAGTTGAGGGCGAATGCCCACCGAAGCCTCGGCGTAGGTGGGCCGATAGGGAAAGGACTGTTTAATGTGCTAGGCTCCAGGAAGGTCGCGGTTGTTTCTTTGCGCTGGCTAGTACCTTTTGGCCTAGCCGTCCTTGTGGCCGCGGCTTATAACCTGGTTTGGGGACTGTCCTTCGTCGAATTGTTTCGTCTCAGCAATTACGAACAAGGCGCGAACCATTTTCAGGATCTGCATTGGCGGGACTTGGCCACGGCTCTGGCTCCGTTCTATAGAGGGCATCCGCTCGAGGCGAACTATCATGGGCCGCATTATTGGGTGGCCACTTATTTCATCGGTCTCCCAGCCCTCTGTTTGATGGCCTGGGGAGCCTTTTCTTTTATATATCGCAAGACCTCTTGGGGCCTATTACCGGTCCTGCTCGTTTTGAGTTGTGGGGGTTTGGGAGTGGCCGAAGCCCTGCGGGCTATCGTTCCTGGTTATACCCTGGTCATTCATTCTGGTTACTGGATATCCCTCCTAGCCCTTTGGGCGGCCTTGCTTTCGACCGAGACCCTAGATGTTTTTACCGCGCCGAACCCCGCCCGGAGAAGGTCACTTTCCTGGATGGTCATCTGCCTATTGGTCTATGGGGTGTCGATAGGGTTGCAAGCTCCATCCTTGTTGCCTTTCGCTCTTTCCTTGCTTCTTTTGCTTTCGACAGTTTTTTTCAACGCGCCCCTAGTGAGATGGGGTTTGGTGGTTTTGTCCTTGGTCCTTTCGCTGGGTCCCGCCGCTTCCAGTATCAACATTCTCTTGAACAAGTCTTACTACGATGAAAAGCCAAAGATCATGGCTCTGCTCCCCAAGGAAGGTCGCTTGTTCTTTTCGCCGGCGCTCATGGAAAGGTCCCGGGTGTTGGAAGGCTCCGCCATGGCCCAGGCTTATGAGAACGCCAAGCAAAGCCTTTATCCCAATTGGCCCCTAGCTTTCGGCAGGGAAGAAGCGCCTTTTTACAATACCCTCCAGCTCAGGAGCTCGGCGGCCTGGACCCTTCAAAAGCCTTATCTTTATTCGGCAAACCAACCCCGGAAGCAATTGGATTTCCTGGGGGTTCGTTATTTGTTCGGCAAGAGTTCCCTGACAAACTTGAAACCTATCACGAACCCCGGTGGCCAGGTGGAGCTCTATGAAAACCCCAGCGCTTTTCCGAAATGGTATTCCGTCCAAAAGGCATCCAGTTGCCAGACGGACGTGGTGTTATTCCTGAGGGACAAGGCTGGAACGATGGATTACGCCAAGGAATGTCAGGTCGAGGATGATTCAAAGGTGGGGTCCTATCAAACCCGACAGGTCACCTTCTCCAATGCGAACCCTGATCAAGTCATTATTAAGGCCGTTGGAACGGGGAAAGCCCTTATTGTTTCTTCGGAAACGGGTTATCCAGGGTGGAAAGCGCGAGTGGATAGCAAAGAGAAGCCGGTCGAGACTATCAATTGTTCTTTCCGGGGTGTGGTTTTAGGAGAGGGCGAAACCCAAGCGGTTCTTTCTTATGAACCGGCTTCTTTCCGGTTGGGTCTGTTCGCCTGCCTGCTGGTTTTTGGGTTCTGGTTAGGGTTATTTTTGAAATCTCTTTATTCTAAGAAATGAACGGATAGAATTTTTTATTGTTCCATATAGCTCTTAATGTTTTCGGTTTGTTTAAGGGTTGCGTCGATTTTAAATTTTTCGATTACAGCGATTTTGTGGGGATCGTTTGCATAAATCAGGCCTATTAATTTGACCGCAGAATCAAGGTACGCGAGCCACGCCAGTTCCGATTTCTTGAAAACATTGGGTGAATAATCCGGATTCCTATCTTTTAATTCTGGCAACTCTTGAGCAATTTTATTGGCCTTGGCCATTAATTTTTTATATTCGACATTCAATTGGGCGTCCGCTTTTTTGAAATTGGCTTCGGGACTGGTGTATTCCAGATTTTTTTGAAGTATTTTTTGAACCTCTTCGTGATGGTCCCGCCCCAATCCTGAGGACATTCCCGATTCTACTTCGCCTTGCATCGTTCCTCCTTCGCTCAAAAAGCCTGCCGATTCTGCGGATTTCGTCTGATATTCTTCGAATTTCTTTTGATATTCCTCGAATATCATCCGGTCCTCGGGGCTGTGAGTCGAAAAAAACACTCTGGCGAGTACAGCGACCTTTTCGTCAATTACGGAACTTTCGTCATTTGTGCATCCACTATCTTCGTGTCCATTGTCAGCTAAAAAGCAGGAGGGGAAAGTTGGATCCAAAGAAGGGTTGCTATAAGAACCTGGTTTTCCATCCTCCATAAAGTTTAGGAGTTCGGTCATCTGCTCTTGATAGTCGGGCACGAAAACCAAACCTTGTCGCTTATCATTTTCATCAAATGCTTCCATTGACCAACCGGAATTATCTATTTCGAGCAACTTTGGATTTTTCAAGACTTTGTACAAACCATCGATAGCAAGTGCGGTGTTTTTGGGGACGCCAAGACCCTTATAACGCATATAGGCAATCCAATCATAAGCGTTGATCATGTTGAAGCACTTAAAAGCAAAAGGGAGATCTTTTTTGAAACCGATACCAAAGTACCAATTCAAGCAGAGTTTATTTGGTATTCTCAAATCTGCTGCTTGTCGGAATAATTTTTCGGCCTTTTCCAAATCCATTTCCGCTCCGTCGGCATAGTAATGACGGTAACCCATCTCCGCCATGGCCTTCCCATCACCTTTGTCGATCTTTGTTTGTAATTCCATATTTGTCATGGAACGGTAAGGATTTGGAATCAAACGGTATAAAGTGATTTCGTAATTGTTTTCGTTAGAAATAAAATGTCCTTCGATTTTTGAGCCGTCACCACTTAATTTTCCATCGAAAACCACTGTGTTTGATGGATTTGTACCCATTTTAAAATGTAGTTTATTTTGGCCGAACGTGATTTCGTTGATTTGGCCACTATCAAAAAAAGTGCTCATTGCTTTTCCTGATAGATGATGTTTGTGATCTTCGGAAATTACATAGAACGTTCTAGGAGGCGTATGGCTAGTGCTAACCTGACTATCGGCCCATTGACCTGCGATATTATTCGGGGGATTAGATCCAGCAAGAAGAATGGAAGGGAGCCCGGAAAGTATTATTAGAAAATAAATTTTTAAAAATATTTTAACAAAAATATTATTTCTCACTTTTTATCTCCCGATTTTATGTTTCCTTAATGCTGTCAGCGGTCGATCTCTAGTCGGTAGGCCTGTCCCGGCAGGGGATGGCGGTTGATCCAATCCTTCACATACTCCTCGTACTTCGGGCTTCTCACCTTGAACAATCCCCAATTATCCTTCGGGCTGTGACCGCTGTAACCATTCAACGTTGGGATGCCCCGGACGGCGGAAAGGAGCATGGCGTCGATCTGAAGGCTGGTGGCTGAAAAGGGCGGGATTAGCGGTAGTGAAGGAGCAGCTGTCACATAGAAGACCTTCGCTGTTGAGGGGAGCTTCTCGCTCAAGTACTCCAAACGCGCCAATTCCTGATTCTTTTCAAAAGCGGCATAGGGCGGCAGGCTCACCTGTTCTTTGACCGCAACCCAAACGAAAAGAAGAGCCCCGGCGCCTAACAACAGCTTGCGGGAAAGGTTTTTCTCCGCAGTCGCTTTTTCAAAGACCTTATTCAGAACGAAGGCCAGAACGATTGAAATGGGCAGGGCGTTCAGGATGACGAGCCTTCCCACCACCCTGATACTTTGTCCCCCCGGTACCAGCTTGAAAACCCAATGCCAAGGCGAAAAGCCGCCATAATCCAACCCCAATAGGGCCAAGAGCGTTGTGGATAGTACGGCCAAGGCCGCGTAACCGGTGAGAAGGGACTTTCCGCCTTTCGGTCGCAAGGTCCAGACGGCGGCGATGGTTAAAAAGATCCAAGAGACCAAAACCACCAGGCCAAATCCCAATCTTTGGCCTTCTTCAGGGACATAAGCCCGAATGACCGGGCAGGAATCCCAAAGCCAACCCCACCAGGCATGACGCGGTCCCATCCAAAAGAAGGACCACCATTGAGGAAGAGCGCTTTGGACCTCGTCATAACTTTTCCCGCCCAAATCCATCAGGACCGGCATGTAGACCCAGAGGAAGGGAATGAACCCCAACAATAGAACGGCTCCCGCGCCCATCAATGGACGAGTGAACCGCTTGGCTAGCCCTATTAGATGTTCGCGGGTAGGTTTCCAAAGCAAGGACGCTCCCAAGAATAGAGCGACCCAAAAGAAGAAGAACCAAGCCAGGTAGAAACCGGTTAGGCATTGCATATCCCAACTCAGCCCGGCCCCCGCAAGCAGGAAGAAGGCCTCGGTCTTTTTCAGGGACTTGGTCTTGCGCACGAAGAGGACGATCAGGCCAGCGGCGAGGGCCAACCAAAAGAGACATTGGGTTTGGGTCTCGGCGATCTGGTTGAACTTGGGACAGTTGAAAGCGAAAAAGAAAGCTCCGAAGGACGAAGCCGTCACGCCGAAGCCGAAAGCCCAACGTAACATCCAAAAACCGAAAAGGTAGGTCAGGACATTCAAGACCAGGACGGTCCATTGGTAGCAAGTGAAGATATCCAGTCCCAAGTTGCGAAGCCATCCGTAAAGGAGGGCGTGGGTCAGGTAAAGGTCCGAGTAGCCCAGGGTACGGGGGGTGGGATAGTAAAATGCCGGGGAGAGGAACTGGCCGTGGCCTTTGGAAGCTTGGTAAAGATATTCCAGGATGGAGATAACGAAACGGTTGTCGCCGCGTCCGCCGGGGATGAGGTTGAAGCTCGAAAGGAATTCGGTGTTATGGAATTGCCAGACACCCAGAGCGCCGAGCCCCAAGGCCAACAGCCAGGGAAGGGCATGGACCGTGGACCAATGGGGGCCTTTGGACTTTATTTTCGGGGACATTTTTCTCCCGGGGCTTTTGTTCCAGCGGTAACCCGCCCCTGTTTGTTATCATGACATAGGCCTGTTACCTGTCAAGGGAAGCGCCAATGAAGTTGGTTATTGTTTTCTGTCATCGCGAGGAGTGCCCCGCGAATAGCGGGGCGGTTACGACGTGGCGACCTCAGTTCAGATAAGCCTTTTCCAAATGAAGTTATTTTGGGACTGAGGTTGCTTCGTCATGAACGGCCGCCTATTCGGCGCCCATTCCTCGCAATGACGGATAAGAAAATAGGAAATGGGAATGAAAGTCCTGGTCGGCCAAAAGAAAAATTCCTTCGATGTCGTCCGTCTGCTTTGGGCGGCTTACGGGGTAATGATCCTTTATTGGATGGTCCGGCTTTGGGGTCATTTCCCCCTCTTCTTGGACACGGTCGAGTATGTATTCCCCGAAAAATGGGTCAATGTGGAGGCCTTCCGCAATGGCCGCATCCCTCTCTTGAACCCTTATATGGCCGCCGGGTCACCCCATTTGGCCGCTCTGCAACCCGCTGTTTTCTATCCCTTCTTCTGGCTTTGGAACCTAACGGGTTTGACCGATTGGTTCTTTGTGTTGGCCCTGCTTCACGGTGTCCTGGCCTCGGCGGGTTTTTCCCTCTGGCTCAAGTCTTTGGGAGTAAAGCCCATAACGGCCACCCTTTGTGGGTTGAGTTTCGGGGGCTCCGCTTTCCTGACCATCTATTGGGGGTTCCCGACCCATTTGGCTTCGGTGGCTTGGGTTCCCTGGATCTTCTGGGCCTCCAAAAAACTCACCGAAAAAAGTTCTTGGGTCGGATGGTTGGCGTTGGCCGCCTTTTGGTCCTTTCAAATACTGGCGGGATATCCCTTCTTCACCTTTTACGCCGGGCTCTTCTGGGCCGCCTGCTTATGGCACTGGAAGGTGCGGGACCGGGCTTTGGGCTTGCAAGTCTCCGCTTTTTTGGCCGCCTTGGGCGTGACAGCCTGCCAATGGCTGCCCTTCTTGGACCTGCTCAGTTATTTCCATCGGGGAAGCGTGGGGGGCGATGTCTTCAACTTGAGTTGGTCCAATTACCTGACCCTTTTTCAACCCCACCTCTTGGGCACCCCGGGAACCGCTTCTTACCGGGGGGAATATCCGGATTTCATCTTCAACAATTTTTACATCGGGCTGATCCCCTTGGCTTTTTTCATTTGGAATTTTTGTCCCGGCGCTCCCTGGCGGAACGCTTTTTGGAAATGGGCGGGTTTGTTCTTCCTGCTTTGGCCCGCCGGCTCCCACTTCTTGCCCTTTAAGCTCATTCCCCAATCCCTTTTGAATCGACTGGAACCGGCGACGGCCATCTTCCTCTTCCTCTTTTGCGCCCTGACCGCCGTGGGAACTGGGCTTCAGGAAAAATTCGATTTCTCCCCGAAAAAGTCCGGATATGGAAAATGGATTTGGGTGGCTGGACTCTTGTGGACCCTCGACATCTTTGGGGTGCCAGCCCGGATGATGCAATTGGTTCCTAATCCCTATCAGGACGCCCAAGTGATCAAGGCCGCTGAATTCGCCCGGCAATGGACGGGGGACGGCCGAATGCTCACTTGGCCGGACAAACGGAGGCTTTATTCCTCGGCGGTCTCAACCCCGGCGGACGCTTTGCAAGAAAGGGTCCGGGAACTTTACCCCAACACCAACCAGGTCTTTGGGTTGAAGGAAACCCATGGTTATTTTTCCATCTGTGTGGACGGAGCCCAGAACATCACCAAGTACCTGGAGAATTATTTCCCGTCAGGGCGGGTCCTGGACCTATTAGGGACCAAGCTCATCTCTTTCCCCGAACCCCTGGAAGGCTTCAAGTACCAGGTCCGTGAACCCGTTGGGCCTACGATATTCACTCATAACGCGGGGGCCGTGAACCATGCCTGGGTGGTGGAACGAGTGAAGGAATTCCCCAACCGCGCCGAGTCCCTTGCCGCCTTGCTCGACCCGAAGTCTTTTCCCGAAGCTGAGCTTTATACCGACCGGACGCCGGAGGGGAAAGCCGCAGTGCTCCCGCCGCCTCGCCGAAGCCTGGAGACTTATGTGGGAGAGTCCTTTTGGGATAAGCTCAAGGATTGGGTAATGGGCAAAGCCTCTTCCACGATGCCCCAAGAGATCCGCTCCTCCCCTTGTGAGGACCAATTGATGGTACCCGCTCCCCGGGGAGGGTTCCTGGTGCTGGACGAAGCCTATGCCCCCGGTTGGAGGGTTTGGGTGGATGGGGAACCCAAGACCATCTTCCGAGCCTATGGGCTCTTGATGGCGGCGCCTTTATCCAAGGCGGGTGACCACCGGGTGATCTTTCGCTATGAACCCACCGCCGTCCGGTTGGGCCTCTTCATCAGTTTGATGGCCTTGGCCGGATTGGCCCTGGGGGCCTATTTAAACCGCCAAAATAAGGTTTAATATGGCTCGCGGAGACCGTTTTTAAGAAACCGTTCACCAGTATGAACGATATGTAACTAGGACTCGACCTGGGAACAAGAACCAAGAATTTTGTAACTATGATGAATGAGATAAATGGGATAACGGTAAAAGGATCGTTGAAGCATTGTTTTGTTCATCTCATCCATCTTATTCATCAGAGTTCCAAAGGGTTTTGTGTTTTTAGTTCGAAAGTATGAGTTGTTCGTTGTGTTGTCCAAAAAATTGTTAGGAGAGATCATGCGGAAAATCTCATTGGCCGTTGCCGTGACCACTTTATTGCTGGCGGGGAGGGCGGCTTGGGCTGAGCCTTACCTTGCGGCATGGAAGGGCGTCAATTGCAACGCTTGCCATGTGAACCAAACCGGGGGATGGCTCCGCAATGACTTCGGGAAGAATTACGGGAACAGCCTTCAAACCTTTGACTGGCAGGGAATATCCGATGCCGCGCAAAAGATAAGTCATAACACGCCGTCGTGGGTCTCGGTGGGTATGGACATCCATGAGAGCTATGTAGCCACTTTGCCTTCTAACCCGGCCCTGAACCAAAGCGCTTTTAACGACTATTTCCCTTTGTCGCCATCCCGTATGGGCTTTTCCATTTGTGCCAAGGCTAACAATGTCATCTCGGGGGTTTTCACTTACCGCTTGGATGAAGGAACTCCCAAAGAAGTTTATGCATTGATCTCCAATCTGCCCGAAGGGGCTTACCTCAAGCTCGGCAGGTTCCTGTTGCCTTACGGTCTGGGGCTCTCGGACGATAACAGTCTTGTTCGATTGCCATTGGTCAATAGCGGCCCCTTTAGTTTCGACAATCTCCAATTTGATGGTGTCGAAGCGGGGATCTACCCGGGGAATTTTTTCGTGAACGCGGCCGTGGTGAATGGAGACAATGCCGCCTTGACCAATCCGTCTTTTACTTTTGGAGCGCCTGTGACCATGATCCTTTCCGAGAAGATCGTTTCGGCAAGGGGTGGGTTCAATTTCAATCAGGTTACGATCGCCGGTTCCTTCTACGGCGAGAACATGGACCTGGGTTCGAGGAAATTACGTTATGGCGCCTATGGTTGGACTCGATTAGGTCCTGCGGTCGTTTTGGCGGAATATGACTCGGGCTATGATGGGGTCGGAAGCGCTTTACCAGGACCCATTACCACTCAAACCAACTATCAAGCGTACCACGTTAGCGCCGAGTTCGACCTGGGAAGCAGTGTTTACCTAAGGCTGACGAATGAATGGTTGAATGATTCCTTGGCCATGAACCCGAGCGATGGTTACCGGGAAGTGGTGAGCCTTCGGTGTTACCCGGTCCAGAATTTAAAAGCCCAGATCGATGTCGCCCGGATGGACCCGCTCATCGCGGTCAACAATCCCAATTACGCCATCGTGGCTGACGCTTTTATGTTTTATTGATCGAACGCGCTGACTGGGGTTCTTCGGAGCCCCGGTCTCTCATCGGGTCCTTCCTTGACCCTCCAAAGGGGCCTTAAATCAGATAAACCGTTTTATTAAAATCGGCCTAAAATATAGGTTTTCTGACTTTTCACCCTTCCAAACGTTCAACTTTTGACGAAAATGGTCGTTAGATGGACTAATTCCTTATTCAACCGTCTGTAAAGTAAGGGAAAACGTAAATCGCTTATTTTTGGCTTATTTTATGCACTAAATAAGCCCTGGAGCCCCCTGCAATGGGCTCTCCTTCCAACTGAATTTCCTTCAAAACCGAAATTTTTCATTCTGGTTTTTTTCAACCCTGAAAGGTTTGAAACTTTTGGGATTTTTTTGCGTTGGAAGTAAATCGCTTTCACGGGGCAGAGAAGATTTTTTAGACAGTAAAGGTGAGGGACACACAGGAAATTTTAAATGGGCATTCAAAACTTAAATAAATCACATGTGCAACTGCGAAGGATCTTTTCGAACAAGATCTTTTCGGTTGCCCTTTTATGCCGTTGGATAGCGGTGCCATTGCTGATGGTATGTCTCCTGGCCACTCCCCGGGCCGAAGCCCAATCCAATTTGACTTCTTTTACGATCACTTCGGTCAGCCCTGCCAGCGCCCCCGTGGGGGGAAGCGTCACGATCCAGTTCAGCTGGGCTGGGGCGAGTGGCGGGACTTGCCTGGATTTCGTGGTGGGGTTCAACACGGGTTGTGCGCCTTCCTGTAGTGCCGTTTGGGCCAGCGGCTATGCTTGTAACGGAGGCAATAACGGCGTCATCACCGCCACCAGTATCGCCGTTAACCCCGGCATAGCCTGTGCGGCGAGCGGTTCGGCCACGATCGTCGTGACCGTTCCCGCCGGTGCCCCCAGCGGTGATATCATCATGGGGGTGGCCGCAAGCTGCGGTACGGTGTTTTTCGCCGCGGCGAACCCCAACTGCGGCGGGAACGATCTTTGGTCCTGCAGCGCTTTTTCCGTCGGTGCCAATACTCCCACGAATACCCCGACGAACACACCCACCAATAGTCCGACCAAAACAGCGACCAAGACACCGACCCTCACTCCCACCAATACGCCTACCGCGACCCCCACGAACACGGCCACGAAAACCCCGACGGCCACAGCTACTTCGACGCCCACCAATAGTCCAACCGTGACCCCGACGAAGACCCCCACTAATACTCCGACCCTGACCCCTACACTTACGCCGACGAACACTCCTACCAATAGCCCGACCAACTCGGCCACGAACACGCCGACCAACTCAGCGACGAATACTCCGACCAGCACGGCTACGAACACCCCCACCAAGACCCCGACTGCGAGCGCCACAAATACCCCCACGAATACACCGACGCTGACGCCAACTACGACGCCGACCAACACGCCGACGTTGACGCCGACAAACACGGCTACGTCGACGGCAACGG
>CAZLND010000015.1:0-8078 GCA_964560635.1 uncultured bacterium
CCTGCACTTCGGCCGCACCGACCCCTCCATCCCTTCCCTTTTATGTTTTGATCCTGCCTTTCTTTTTCACTTTCACCTTATTGCGCTTCTCGCGCTTTAGCCTTTCCACTCCTGGTCGTTCTCCGCCTGCCATCCTCCTGTAACGAACTCAACGGCCCCGCTCAACCGGAGCCGCTTTTCGCTTTCAGGCGGATTTTTCCTTTGAGCCCTGCTCAACCGTAAAAGTCCCAAACAATCAATTCAATCATTCGATTCGGCGCCTTTAGGACCCAAAGGGTCCAAAGGTTCCCGAACATCATTCCATTCATACAGGGGACAAAAATGACCATTTATAGGACAAGGTTTCTTTTATTGCTTTTCATGCTTTCCGGTTTTTGCGTAAGCAAAGCCTTCGCAACGGTGGACGGAGCCCTTTCGGGCACGGTTTTGGATGACAAGGGCGTTGCGGTATCGAATGCCAAGGTGACGATCAAGGGTGGCGGCGAAGAAAAGGACGCCACAACCAACTCAACGGGAACTTTCCAGTTCTTTCCCTTGATCCTGGGGGAATACCAAGTCACGGTGGACACACCTGGCTTTAGTCCCTATCAAGGAGCGGTGGAAGTCGGGGGGACATCCTCCTCGTTGGACATCCACCTGATCCCCGTGGAAAAAGGGGAAATGCGGATGGAGGTCAAGGCCAAACGGCACCTCATCACCACGGCCTCTTCCAGCAGCAAGGAATTGGACCAGGAGGATATCCAGCAGTTGCCACAAGGTGAGACCGCTTCCCTGCCCAAACTGCTTTACACCACCAACGCGGGAATGGTGCAAGGGGCTTTTAACCAAGTCTTTACGCGGGGTAATCACGCTAACCTGCAGTATCAGATCGACGGCATCCAATTGCCGGATTCGGTGGGCGGCTCCTTCGGGGAGGCCTTTACGCCGCTGAATGTGGACCATATGGAGATCGTAACGGGCGGCCTTCCCTCCGAGTACGGGAACAGGTTGGCTGGGGTCGTCAATATCGTCACCAAATCGGGCACCACCGAACCGGGAGGCTTGCTGGGGTTAAGTTACGGCACCTATAACCAGACGACGCCCTTCCTGACTTACGGCGGTTCGGATAGCTCGGGCGCCTTCCATTATTTTCTTTCGGGGGAGGGCAACTACACCGAGCGGGGTATCGACACGCCGAATCCCGCCATCCCCACGGACGATTCCCAGGGAGGGCACGATTCGATCCATAACCAAAGCTATGGGGGGGGAGAGTTCGGCAAATTCGACCTGCAGGCGGACAACGATAATAAGCTGAGCTTGGTGGGCTTCAATCAGCAGAAGTTCTTCCAGATCCCGGTCTATCCGGCGTCCTTCGACTCGAGCAGCCCTTTCTTCAACACCTACACGGACCTTTATGGGAACGGGCCCTTCGCCTATGTCGATCCGGCGAGCAATGATACCCAGTTTGAATCCACCCAATATGTGGAGTTCTCCTGGAAACATTCCTTTGGGGCCGACTCCTTCCTACAGATTTCCCCCTATTGGAAGCAATCCCGGCTTACTTTCACCAACGACTTGGAGAAGGACTTGGCCCCAACGGTCGTTTACGCGGGCCAACCCCAAGCCACGGCGGATTCTTTCTCGCAAGACCGTACCAGCAACAACTTCGGGCTCCAGGCGAACTATTCCTTGCGGGCCGACGGGAATAACCTGATCAAGGCGGGGACCCAGCTGCTTTGGACCCAATCTTCCGGGCCCGTTTCCGTCACGGACGTGGATAACACCTCCGGTACCCCCGTCACGACGACCAGCGGGGACAACGCCACGGATAACGGCTACCAAGAGGGATTCTATATCCAGGACGACACGACCCTCGTCAAAGGAGTGATCCTGAACGCCGGATTAAGGTTCGATGCCACCCAATTCGTTTTCCCCGACATCACGGTCACCGACTATCAGTTGTCACCGCGCGTTGGGTTGACGGTCTTGGCGGGGGACAACACCAAGTTCCACGGATTTTACGGGAAGCTGTTCATGCCGGCCCCACCAGAGGACCTGCGGGATACCTTCAACAATCTCGGGCAAGGACAATTAACACCTTACGACATCAAAGCCGAGAAGGACGACTACTTCGAAGCTGGGGTGGACCAACAGGTGGGCAACCAACTGTTCTCCCTCAATGGTTACTTCAAGGATGCCGTGAACATGCTGGATGAGAACCAGCTTTTGAACACGGCCATCGACCAACCCTTCAATTTTGACCATGGATACGCCTATGGCGTGGAATTCTCGATCCACGGCAAGATCGATGACCGTTGGTCGGATTTCGCCAATTATTCCTATGAGATCGCCAAGGGCGAGGGGATCAACGGGGGTGTTTTCTCCTTCCCCGCCGGTACGGATTTCGCCCCGGGCGACTATCAGTTCCTGGACCATTGCCAGATCCATACGGTCAACGGCGGGTTCGCCTACAAGACCGACGATATCTGGTTCTCAGCCGAGGGACTTTGGGGGGCGGGTTTGGCCACTGGGGACGCGAACAGCCTCCAGCTTCCGGTCCACTTCACGATGGATGCCACCTTGGGTTACGCCTTCCAGAAGGAAAGCGGGCTTAACGGTTTGAAGCTGAGCATGGACGCTTTGAACATCTTCGACAACGTTTATCCCATCTTCATCGCCAACGGGTTCAATGGCAACCATTACGCGGCCGGTAGGGAGTTCATTTTCCGCCTGACGGAAAAATTGTAAGAAGCGGTTCATTTAATGGTCAAGGCAAACGCCGGCCGGTTTCAGGGACTGGCCGGCGTTCTGCCGTTTTTAATTTTTATTAAGGCTAGGAAAGGCAAGTGTAATGAACGGATTTTTGGCAGGTTTTAATTTCATTTTCCGGGGAGGGTTCATGATGATCCCCCTCCTGGCATCCTCCTTGATCGCCTTGACGGTGATCGTCGAGCGGTGGAAAGCGTTCCACAAGCGGTACAAGACACCTCCGGAACTCATCAATGGTGTACTTGAGAAAGCCCGCGCAGGAAAGATCGCCGAAGCGTTGCAGGCTTGCCAAGGGAAGGACATTCCCGTTGCCGCCATTCTCAAGGCCGGACTGGAACATTTCAAGAGCCCGACCGCGGAGATGGAGATCTCCATGAAGAACGAGGGTGAAAGCTGGGTTCCACTTTTGGAGAAGAGGATGCACGTCTTGGACACCACCATCACCATCGCGCCACTCATGGGTCTTTTAGGCACCATCATCGGCATGATGGGTTCCTTCAAAGTTTTGACCCAAAGTGGGGTGGATGACCCCTATTCCATCACCGGCGGCATCGCCGAGGCTTTGATCGCTACGGCCACCGGCTTGGTCATCGCCCTGGTTTGTGTTATCGCCCATAACTATTTCAACACCCTTATCAAGGATTCCATTTACGAGATGGAATCCGCCGCCTCGCGCCTGATGGAAGCACGGATGGCTACCGAAAGGAAGAAAAGCTGATGCAGATCCGCCAAAGAGCCGTTAAACGCGTGCGCATCGAGATCATCCCCATGATCGACGTCATCTTTTTCCTGTTGGTGTTCTTCATGGTGACCTCGCTTGCCATGACCCGCATCAACAGCATTAAAGTCTTACTCCCCAAAACATCGGAAGCCCCGGAAAACATGAAGCAAAACATCATCCTCACGGTAAAGAAGGATGGCTCCCTGCTGGTCAACAAGACCCCCGTGACCCTGGACACCCTGGGGAGCCGCCTAGTGGTCGAGATGCAGGCCGACCCCCAAGGCGTGGTCATCGTGAACGCCGATGAAGGGGCCGGTTACGGGCTGGTTGTGGCCGCTATGGCCAAAGCCAAGGAAGTGGGGGTCCGCAAGTTCGCCCTGGCCACCGAAGCGGGCAGGGAGAAATAACGATGGTCGCCACCACCCTTCCCCCGGATCTGGAGCGCAAACAACTGGCCCAATCGGCCGGAATCGCTCTTTTGTTCGAATTGCTCTTCTTCCTGGCCCTGGGACTTGGTCACTTGCCGCTTTTTCATAACCCCTTCGATTCAGCCCAATATGTGGACGCCCAAATATTGCAGTTGCCCGAGAACACCCATTTGACCGGCGCTCAGG
Source organism: uncultured bacterium (assembly GCA_964560635.1). GTDB lineage: Bacteria > Oederibacteriota > Muellerivitia > Muellerivitales > Muellerivitaceae > CAZLND01. Next base: position 4,084 of record CAZLND010000015.1, read on the forward strand.
CCACCGCGCCTGATGACGAGGTGGTCTTCAACCCCAGACGAAAACATCCTCCTCGTCCTGTAAAAAAAGAAGAACCTCCCAAGCCTTCCGAGCAAAACAAAGTGGAAGCCGGACCCGACTTGGGCCCCACCCATGGACCGGTGGCCGTCTATTCCCCCTCCCCTGTCATCCCAGAATATTTGAGGAGCCAAAACCTCAAGACCACCGTTGTCATCGAATTCCTCATCACGGCCCAAGGTCAGATCACCCCCCGGCTTCTGGATTCCAGCGGCAACGACGAACTGGACGCTATCGCGCTGAACACCGTGAAGAAATGGCAGTTCAAACCGGCGTCCAAAGACAACATTCCGACGGACTCCAAAACCCGGCTTCGCATTCTTTTCGAGGTTTATTAAAGCAACCCATTCAGAGCAAAGGAGACACGAATGAAGATCCTAGAGATGAAGAACCTGAAAAAATCCTATCCCTCGCCCGAGGGTGGGACCCAGACCGTGGTGGACATCGGGCATTTTTCCCTGGAGACGGGGGAACAGATGGCCCTGGCCGGGGAAAGTGGCTCGGGAAAGACCACCTTCCTCAACCTGATCGCGGGGATCCTGAGAGCTGACGAGGGAAGCCTCACTCTGGATGGACAGGACCTGGAGTCCTTGACCGAAAGCCAAAGGGACCTCCTGCGTGCCAAGACCCTGGGTTACATCTTCCAGACCTTCAACCTTTTGCAGGGTTACACCGCCCTGGAGAACGTGGAACTGGGAATGAGGTTCGGTCCCGGGCTGGACCGCTCCCGGGCTCTGGCCCTCTTGAAAAGGGTCGGTTTGGAAAAAAGGCTCCAATACCTTCCCCGCCAGATGTCGGTGGGCCAGCAGCAGCGCGTGGCCGTGGCAAGGGCCTTGGCCAACCATCCCAAACTGGTCCTGGCGGACGAGCCCACCGGGCACTTGGACCACGGCCGGGCCATGGAGTCGCTTTCCCTCATCCAGGAGATCTGCCGGGAGAACGGGACGGCCCTGCTCATGGTCAGCCATGACAAGGAAGTCCTTTCCCGTTTCAAAAAGGTGGAGAACTTGAGCCGCATCAACCGGGCCGCTGAAGACGCAACCCAAGGGAGGGCCAAATGAATCCTATCCAAAGATTAACCAGCCTTTTCTTCCTCGTGGGACGCAGCATGCGCCAGCATGCCCTTTCCACCCTCATCACTGTCCTTTCCGTGGCGCTGGCCACGGGCCTGACCATGTCCGTCTTTTCCATCCAGCACCAGACCAGAAGCGCCTTCACCGGCGGGAAAGCGGGTTTTGACGCAGTGTTAGGGGCCCGGGGCAGCCAATTGCAGCTGGTCCTGAACGCCGTCTACCAGCTGGAGACATCTCCCGGGAACATCCCCTGGTCCCTATATCAGGCGGTCAAGAACGACCCCCGGGTGGAACTGGCCATCCCCTACGCCGTGGGGGACAACTACTACGGTTTCCGCATCGTGGGCACGACGGAGGAGATCTTCACCAAGTTCGAGTACCAAAAAGACAAACACCTTACCGTGGAGCTTGGAGGCGGGATCTTTGACCCTTCCAAGCGTGAGGCGGTCATCGGGAGCTTTGTCGCCCAAAAACTGGGGCTCACCGTGGGCTCCACCTTCAAACCCTTCCACGGCCTTTTCTTCGACCCCACCATGCAGCACGAAGAAGTGTTCAACATCGTGGGCGTCTTGAAGCCTACCAACACGCCCTCCGACCGGGTCATTTGGATCCCCATTGACGACGTTTACCGAATGAAAGGCCACGTCCTGCGGGGCGCCGGAAAGGAATTCACGGCCAAGGAAGGCCAGGAGATCCCTGACGCCGACAAGGAGGTCTCGGCGGTGATGCTGAAATTCTTCAGTCCCCAGGCTGGTTTCATGCTGGACCAAACCATCAACCGGCAAGGGAAGGTGGCCACGCTGGCCTGGCCCATCGGCAAGGTCATGACCGAGCTTTTCGACAAGATGGGCTGGGTATCCAAGATCCTGACCCTCGTGGCCTACCTGGTGATGCTGGTGGCGGCCGGTTCCATCCTTTCCAGTCTCTATAACACCATGAACGAGCGGCGCCGTGAGTTCGCCATTTTAAGGTCACTGGGTGCCAGCCGGAGAACGGTCTTCTCTTCCATCGTCCTGGAAGCTTCGGCCATCGCGGGTTTGGGATCATTGGCCGGTTTCGCCGTCTATTTTTTAGTGTTCGGTTTGGCGGCCCTGATAGTACGTCAACAAACGGGGGTCGTGCTGGAAGTTTTCCAATTCCACCCTTCCCTCTTGGCGGTACCGATCGGAATGACCTTGTTAGGCGCTTTGTCCGGCCTCATCCCGGCCTTCAAGGCTTATTCCACGGATGTGGCCAGGAATCTCGATCCGTTATCGTAAAAATTTAAGGAGGCGAAAGATGAAAAAATCGAAATTATTTTGGGTGCTAACCATGCCCCTACTGTTTTTGAATTTGAACCAAGCCTCAGCCCATGAGCACCACCCGCCACACAACGGCACCTTGGTGGAGCTGGGTGAAGAGTTTGCCCATGTGGAGCTCTTGCTGGACCCCGCCACGGGGGGCCTGACGGCCTTTGTTCTGGACGGGGAAGCGGAAAACCCGGTCAAGATCACCCAGCCTTCCCTCCAGATCAAGGTCAAGACCAAGGGCGGTTCCACCCTTCTCAAGCTCAAACCTGTGGCCAATGCCTTGACCGGTGAAACGGCCGGCGAAACTTCCCAGTACCAAGGCTCCTCGAAAAAGCTCAAGGGCTTATCGAAGTTCGAGGGGTCCATCGTCAGGATCAAGGCCAAAGGAACGGATTTCAAGGATGTCTGGTTCCTCTACCCCGAGGGCAACGAGGGCGTGGAGAAACCAGGGAGAAAGGGGGCGGGGCATGATAAGGCTTCCAAATAGTCCGCGATGGCCGGTCCTAGTGGTTTTTCTCCTGCTGGGGACCCTGCTCTTCATGGACCTGCGGGCCTTCGGCCAGGACGATTTGGTGGCCAACCCGGCGGTTCCCTACGCCACGGCCGTCCCCAAGCCGCCGGATCTCAAATCAGCCCCCATTACGGTCTACCACCAAGTGGACGGCCATCCCTTCGTGACCTGGAACACCCTTGCCCATTTCAAGTATGACGCCGCCAGTATCGATGAGGAGATCGACCCCAAGCTGCGCCTTAAGAAAAAGAAACGCCTCCTCCCCGGTTTCATCAAAGACCTCGACGGCAAAAGCATCGCGGTGATCGGGTTCATGATCCCCATCGATGCCAACGAGGCTGGGGACAAGACCACTTCCTTTATCCTGGCCAGGAGCCAGGCCAGTTGCTGTTACGGCATCGTCCCGCAGATGAACGAATGGATATTCGTTCAAATGAACAAAGGGAAGGAGGCCGACATCCTCATGGACTGCCCCATAACGGTCTTTGGGACTCTTTCAGTGGGCGAGGAAAAGAAAAAGGACCAAGGCTGGACCCTTTACCGGATGGCGGGCGAAAAGGTGAAGGAACCGAAATTCGATTGAACTTGAGGGAATTTTAATGCGACTTAAGGATTTTTGGACGCCTAAAGGCAGGAAGATAAAAACCAACACCACTCCTTCCCGGATCCCTCCAAGGGACTGGAAATATTGGTGCATGGTGGCTTTGAGCCTGGCCTGGTTCGTCTTGCTCACGCTCCTTCTTTGGAAATCCACATACACACCCACAGTCGGCCAATGGTGGAAGGACCAAGCCCGTCTAGAACGTATCCGGCAGGAAGCGGCCTCGAACTCCAGCTCCCATTCCCTCAAGGAAAAGCTTTCGGACTTAAAAGCCGCCTTTCTGAAAAAAAGTGGATATACCAAACTCAACTTCGATTCGCTCGCGGGCTTCCCAGCGGAAACTCCCAACATTTCGGCCATGCAAGCGGGCCATCCAGAGAAAATGCCATCCATTTCAGTGCCCTCGACTATCCTATCATTGGACGGCCAGAAAGTTTCCGTGGCCGGCTTCATGATCCCCATGA
>CAZLND010000015.1:8088-18940 GCA_964560635.1 uncultured bacterium
GGAAAAAGATAAAGTGCTTAGCTTCATATTGGCCCAAAGCCGCATGACTTGCTGTTACGGCATGGTCCCCAAATTCAACCAATGGATTTACGTCACGATGGATCAAGACAAGTCCGCCCAGGAATGGATGGACGTGCCCGTGACCGTTTTCGGGACCTTGAACGTAGGAACGAAATACGACGAGGAAAATAAAGGTTGGTGCCTTTACCGCATGACCGGGGACAAGGTGGACCTTCCCAAGAAGTCTTGGTTTTAAAATTTCAGGGGGCATCAATGAATAATAATGGACGTTTACTGACCCATACCCGGCTGGACCAGGCCGGGGCTTTTTTATCGATGGCTTGCGCCTTTCATTGCCTGGCCCTGCCCCTTCTGGTGGTGGCCTTACCCTGGGTAGGCTTTGGTTTTCTATTGGACCGGAATCTGGAGATCCTATTCATTTCAGGGTCTCTTCTCTTGGCAACTACCAGCTTTTGCTGGGGCTACCGTCTTCATAGGGAATACCGTCTTTTGTTGGCCTTGTACTTATGTACGGGCTTGATCGTCATCGGTAAAGCCTTTGTGGGTGGTTCCACCGGCCTTTGGCTAGCTGTTCCCGGGGCATTAGGCCTAGCGGCGGGGCATCTTCTCAACCGGAGGCTTTGCCGCGAATGCGAAGCCTGCCACGATCACTCTTCTGAAGGAAGTTAAGAATGCTCAAAAAAACAATGACCCTTATCCTCTTATTGGGACTGATCGCGCCTTTCCCTGGATCCTTGGCCAAGCAGGCGAAAAAAACCAGAAAGAAAGCCGCCCTTTCACCCACCCCCACCCCTTCCCCCACTTCCGGCCAGGCCTTTGGGGAAGACGAAATCCCCACGATGACCCCCAATCCCACGGAGGTTCCTAAAACCTTTAATTGGTATTTCAAGAAAGGTTGTAATTGTCCTCAGTGCCGAACCTTTCGAAAACAGCAAGCGGAAGAACAGGAAAGGTTGAAGAACAACTTCCAGCCTTGATCCTGGGACCATAAAAGAAGGGGCGGGATTGACAGGCTTCCAGCCCACTTCCATAATTGGGCCCCAAGGATTGGGTACGACATGCACTACCTCCACAAACAAAAGTTTTTCCTGAGCACCCTGCTTCTGGCCGTCTTTCTTTCGGTTTTAACGGCGGGTTCGGCCCATTCTCACGGTAAGGTCAAGGACGGGGATGATCACTGTTCCTTGTGCTCCTGGCAACAAACCGGCTCCCAAGCCCCATCCACCCCGACCCCTCCTACCGTGCCCTTTTATCTCTTAGTCTTCCTGCTTCTTTTCACTTTTGAGTTTTTACACTTTTCACCTATTTGCTTATCCCTTCCCGGTAGGTCTCCTCCCCAAATCCTCCTGTAAAAGTCGTCATCTGCGGCTCCCAAGCCGACATCACAGGAGGAACTATGTCCTATCGCATCAAGCTATTCGCGTTTATTTGGGTTTTTCTCATCCCGATCGTTACCAACGCCCAAACTCGCTCCATCATCTCGAACTTGGCCAATCCGGCCATCGGGATGAGCGCGCTTTTCTTGGGTCAAGCGGCCCCCAACCTGAGCCTGCCGGGTTCCACCGGCCCGAGTTTTCAGGAGGCCGAGATCAGTGTGATCTCCACCGTGGATCCTTTATGGACCCTGGCTGGCAATTTCACTTTTGACGCTGGTTCGGGCGTGGCAGAGGAAGCCTATGCCACGACCGATAGCGTTCCGGGGATCCAATTCAAGGTAGGGGAGTTCAGGGCCGCCTTTGGGAAGCATGGGATCCTTCACACCCACGCATTCCCCTTCATCCAGGCGCCCATCATCATGTCCAATAGTATCGGCGAGGAGGGATTCAAGAACGCCGGATTGGAAGCGGCTTGGATGACCCCCCTTCCCTGGTATTGCGAGTTGACACTGGGGGGCTACCACCAGATCGAGGCCGACCCGGACCATCCGTTGAATTTCAACGCGGCGGCGATGAACAACATTCCCTACCTTATCCATTTGAAGAACCTTTTTGACCTGGATGAGAATACCACCATGGAATTGGGCGGCTCGGACTTGACGGGTTACGGGGACGACGGGGTGCATCACGCTGTTTACGGGGGGGACATCACCATTCGTAATGTTCCCCTCCGCCAATCCAACCAGCACGGGTGGATCCTCCAAGGGGAATACATCAAAAAGGTCTCTTATAACAACAGTCTCTATGACCAGGAAGCGGATGGCTGGTACGCCTCGTTCCAATATCGCTGGGGACAGGAATGGTGGAGCGGGGTCCGGGTCGAGGAGGCTTTCAACAGCTTCTCTGATATCACGGATAACCCAACGGATACTTCCCTTTCCGGGCATGTCCAAAGGGCTTCCGTTAATGTCGCCTGGCTCCCTTCCGAATTCTCGGAGATGAAACTGGAATATGGACTGGCCCAAACGGCCAATGGCGGCCCAGCGCAATACGACAACCGGGTGATGCTGCAGTTCAACTACATCATTGGTTTCCATCCCCCGCATGCTTACTAAATCAGTTGAAAGTTCACAGTTAAAAAATCAAAGGAGAAAAAAGATGAGAACACTGAAAAATTCGATTTTACTGATCCTGGTCGCACTGGCCACACCGGCCTTCGCGGACCTGAAAGTGGCCACTTCCCTGGGGGATTTGGCGTCCATAGCCCAAGCCGTGGGTGGTAAGCACGTAACGGCCATCAGCCTTTGTAAAGGCTATGAGGACCCTCATTTCGTACCGGCCAAGCCCAGTTTGATGAAAGCCATCCAAAACGCGGACGTATTCGTGTCTGTCGGTTTGGAACTGGACGGAGGTTGGCTGCCTTTGGTCATTCCGGGAAGCCGGAACCCGAAGATCCAAGTAGGCCAACCTGGGTTCGTGGATGCCTCCGAAGGGGTGAACGTGCTTGAAAAACCAACCGGTACCGTAAGCCGGGCGGAAGGGGACGTCCATCCCTTGGGGAATCCTCACTATTACACCGACCCAAAAAACCTCGAGATCGTCGCGGACCATTTGGCGAGGATCTTCTCGGACTTGGACCCAGCCAACGCCGCTGATTATGGTGCCAATGCCAAGGAATTCAACGCTCATATGGAAAAAGCCCTGGCAGGATGGAAAAAGCAGATGAAGCCCTTCGCAGGGACGCCCATTGTGACCTTCCATCGGAATTTCGATTACTTCATCGACCGGTTCAACCTGAAGCTTTTCGGGACCGTTGAACCCAAACCCGGCATCCCGCCCAACCCGCGTTATTTGTCCGAGACTGCCCAAGCCATGGAAAAAGCTGGGGTCAAGTTGGTGATCTATCAACCCTATTACGACGCCGACGCCAGCAAAGAACTGGCGAAGAAGGCCGAAGGGGTCTCCGTTGAAGTCCCGACCGAAGTGGGTGGCATGCCCGAAGCCAAGGATGTTTTTTCGAAATTTGACTTCATTGTTGGGACCTTGGCGAAAAACTTAAGCGGAGGGAAATGACCCATGTCCAATTTTCTGTCGGTCATGGCCCTGCCCATGCTGGCTTGCCTCTTGCTTGTTTTGATCCTTCCCTCCTTGGGCCAGCATGTGCTGGCCCGAGGGGTCATCTTCGTGGACCTGGCCTTGGCCCAGATCGCGGCTTTAGGTCAGTCCGTGGCTTTCCTTTTGGGCGCCGAACCCCATGACCCCAGCACTTACTATTGGTCCTTCGGTTTCACCCTCCTCGGCGCGGCCCTATTCAGCTTTTTGTGGGACCGGGGCCACTCCGTATTGCAGGAAGCCTTCATCGGCATTTCTTTCGCTTTCGCCACCGCCACCACGCTTTTGATGCTTTCCAATTCCCCGCATGGCGCCGAGCACGTCCAAGGAACCTTGAGCGGCGAGGCCTTGGGCTGGGTAACGGGCAAGGACATCCTGATCATGGCCATCTTTTACGTTTTGGTAGGGGCTTTCCTTTTCCGAAAGCATAAAACCCTCATGCTTTGTTCCGCCGACCCGGCGGGGGCCGCGCGCCAAGGACTGTCCCTGAAAGTCTGGGATTTTCTTTTTTATACCGCCTTTGGGTTGGTGGTCACCGACGCGGTGCGGGTGGCGGGAGTCCTCGCGGTCTTCTCCTTCCTCATCGTCCCCATTGTTTGCGCCAGCTTATTGGGCCGCAAGCAACACCGTCTTTACTGGGCGTGGGGGATCGGGGTTGTGGTTTCTTTGGTGGGTTCGGCCCTGTCCTATTCGAGGGATTGGCCCATGGGCGCGACCATTGTTTGCATTTTCGGTCTGACAGTAGCGGTCATTTCTTCCATGGTCCGGATGAAGAACGTCGATTAAAACTAAAAACTTCCGTAAAACAAAAAGCCGCCCCCCTTTAAGGGGACGGCTTTTTTTATGTCTTATGGAACAGCTTAAGAGATGACGGAACTATTCTTAGTTTCGGCGGGTTTGGCTTCGGATGGCAAAGCGGCCGGCACTTGGGGAGCAGGGGCTTGGGCCGTGGATTGGCTGTTGGCCTGGCTGGGGTCGGCCGCTTTCTTGAACTCGCGAATGGCCTCGCCGAGGGACCGGGCCAAGTCCGGCAATTTGCTGGGCCCGAACAACAACAACGCGATGATCAAAAGAAGCAGTAATTCTCCGAAACGTCCACCCATGACCGACACTCCTCGAAAAAATTTTGGTTATTCTAGTAACACACCAGGACCAAGTAAAGCTTTTAGCCTGGCCACGCTTTAAGGATGCGCCTTTCTTCCTCTTTTTTCAATGCTTATCCAAATTGCCATGACAAGCGGGCTTTATTTATGACTCCGGTCATAATGGCGCATCAAACCCGGCAATTGCTCACGAAAAGCCGCTTTAGCCAGCACCAAATCGGCCCCGGCCTCCTTGGCATCCTGTAAAAGGTCGGCCCGAAGACTGTTCCCGAAGACCACGATAGGGATCTTTTGGGTGGAACGGTTCCGCTTCAACTTCTCAACGAGTTCCGCCCCCTCGATCGTGGCAAGGCCCAGATCGAGCAAGATAAGGGAGGGTGTGTTTTCTTGCAGGGCGGCCAAAAGAGTCTCTTCATCCGCCAACGACAGGCACTCCCCGCCAGCGGCCGCCTCAATGGCTTCCAGGAACAATGGGTCCGAAACAAGGATGAAGACCAATTTTTTTCTCCGATCGTAAAGGCATCCCAATGAGCCTCACGGGTAAAACCCGTGGTTCCATTTTTAACCCCACTCCGCCAAAAAGCGGCTTTGCCGGGTTATCCTACCGCTCGCTGCGATATCCGGCATAGTGGAAGTTCTAAAATTCATCCCAATTTAGAGTCCGGGGTCTACCACGAAGCCGGATAATAGACCTGAATTCATTTTAGGGGTGATCTGATTGTGGCTAAAATAGAGTCCAGCTTCGACATTCAAGTCACGGCACCAAAGGTTCACGCTCCTTGACCTCTCGACCTAAATCCATCGCGGCTCTTCCCGCTCCTGTCCTTTATTTCTTGGTGGGGCTCATCGCCCTTTTCCCCTGTATCATCCTGGGCCATTCTTATTTCGATGATGACCTTTTGGGATATGACGGCGTCTTCCGACAGTTCCTAAAGGACTGCCTCGCCACGGGCCACCTCCCTTTATGGAACCCCTATCTTTTCGGCGGTCAGCCTTTTTGGGCCGACCCCGGCGTGATGGCGTCCTACCCTTTGGTCTACCCTTGCCTTCTCTTCCCGATCGGTTACGGAATGGGTCTTTTCCTTTTCATTCATTTCACCCTGGCCTGCGCGGGGATGCACTATTGGCTCAAGAACCTGGGCTTTTCCCCGAACGCCTGTTTGATAGGTAGCCTCACCTTCGCCTTATCGGGTTTTTTCTGGGGCGAAGTCATCCATCCCCAATGCCTGGCTTCATTCGCTTGGGTCCCTTGGGTCCTGGCATTCCTGGAAATGATGGCCGCGAAGCCCCGTCCCTTCCCGGCCTTGATGATGGGTCTCTCCTTGGCCATGCTCTTTTTATCCGGTTACCCGCAGATCTTTTTGGGGACCTTGGCTTTCGGTGTGACTTATTTCATTTTCCGGCGCCTTCAAATAATGGTCGGACCGGGGCCCATTCCCGGTCCCAAGGTCCGATGGACAAGTTGGTCGCTTTTTATTTGGGGTCTGCTCCCTCTCCTTTGTTTGGCTGTCCCCTTCGCCGAATTCGTTCGATTCTCGGACCGGATCGTTTCCAAAATGGATTATCAAACTTTCAGCGCCGACATCTCCCTGGATCCTTCCCATCTTTACCAGCTCCTCTTTCCTATCCATCCCCTTCCGGGCTCATCCCTTTACGAGGACCACGTGGCGGATTCGGGTGGCGTCGGCCTCTGGGGCCCCCTTCTTTGCCTGCTGGCCTTCAAACGTAAAAAGCCCGGCTTTTCCTTTTTCCTTATCGGAACCGCCGTTTTCGTCCTTTTAACCTGTTTCGGGAAATATTTCCCCCTCCACCAATGGCTTTGTGACTGGATCCCGGGCTTGCGGATATTAAGGGCCCCCTTCCGATTCGTTTTTATCGAGGTGACTTGTCTCGCGGTGCTAGCCGCGTCTGGATTCCATTTCTTGGAAAACGAACTGGGAAAGAACAGGTCCAGCCTGGTAAATACCGCTTCGGTTTATGTTTTAGCCCTACTGCTCTTAGGTTGGCTCGCGCCCTCGGGTGACGGGTCCCTGATGGCCACCTTGTCGGGCGGGGCCTGTGGTCTTTACCTATGGTTACTGGGCAAAGGCCCCCGGTTCCTGGGCAAAAGGGTCTTCATGTCCTCGGTGGTGCTGTCCCTGTTGCTGGCGGGTTGGAAAAGTTGTCCCAGCCGCCTGGGGCCCGAGTCCAACTTTGATTTTCGGAAAGAAGCCCCGGTCATTTCTAAGATGAGCAAACAAGTGGGTCACAACCGGGTTTTCATCGGGGACAATATCCCCTACAACTTGGAATCCAACGGAGAGCGGTTCCAAACGGAATTCCCCACGAACGCGGCCTGCCTTTTCGCCCTTCGCAACGTCGGGGCGAACAATCCTTTGTCTTTGGCTAAAAGGGGGCAGCTGCACTCACTTTCTTTCCCGGTTTTCAACCAATTGATGGCCATCGGCGGGTTCATGACCGGGAATGAAAGGGGCCAAGCGCCCGGTTTCACCCGGTTGGATGTGGGCGCGGCGAAACTTTATTTCGCGAAAAGCTCCCCACCGTTCGTTTATGCCCCCGACCGGCTCAAGGTCATCCCCGAGGATGCGGCCCAGCTCTCGGCCATGCGGGAACCCGGTTTCAACCCCTATGGGGAGACCATCCTCGCCCAAGAACCAACGGCCAAAGACCCACTCGTGGATCAGGGGGAAAAGGCGGGCCTTCAATACGATCTGGAACAGGATGACTTTGACCATCAAATATTCCAACTGGGTTTGAAAAAGTCGAATTGGGTGGTTTTTTCGGAGATCAATTATCCAGGTTGGAAAGCTTGGGTGGATGGGAGCCCAAAGCCGATCATCACTTCGAATTATCTGTTCCGGGGTTTGTACGTCGAAGCGGGAGATCACCAAGTCCAGTTCCGTTTCGAACCCTCCTGGTTTTCCCTGCTGTTGTTCGGGATGCTGCTCTGGATACCTTGGACTTTCTTCATCGGCCTCAAACTTTTAAGATCGACACGGTCCTAAAAAAAGTCCTTATCCCTTCCCAGCTTCACCAATTCACATCCACCGTCGTATCCCCATCCATGACCACACGGCCTTCGAGGCCGTAATCGCTGATAAAGGCTTCCGTCATTTTGAGGGACGTGATCTCCGTCTTCAACTTGGCGAAACGGCCCAAGGGCCGGTTGAGCACCTTGGTCATCTCGGCTTTTAATTTTTCCAGGTTATTCCCCACTGGAATGACCGCTTCTTTGCGCAGCTTCTCCCGCATGCCCGATCCCATGATGAAATCCGCCATCTGCAGCAAAAAATCGTTGGTCTGGATGTCGAAATCCATGTCCGGAAAATCGATGGTTTGTTCCTGGGCGTGGTAGATCGGCGTTCCCAAAAGATAGATCGTCAATTGGGCCGGCTTATCGGAGAGATTCAGCACGGGCTGGTACTGGACATGGGCTTCCACCACCAATTGACCGCCCGACCCATAGATCCGGATCTGGGTGATCTTCAACTGGTGGTCGCCCCCGCCCGGGAGCACCTTTTGAAGGATACCCAGCTTCGGGTCTACCAGCAGCTTGTTCACTTCCTTGAAGCTGAGCTTCAGATTGGTCTCGATATGGAACCCCTCAGGACCTTCCTGATAATCCTTCAGGGGAGGCATCTCGACCACTTTCACATGGGGTTCCTCCCCGATGGAAATGTCCGGTTGGACAATGAACTCAAAGACCGTTTCCAGCCGGGGGTTCTTGGGATCGGAAACCAATCGGAAATCACCGACGCTGATACGGTCCGGCTTGATCTGGAGCCAGATGTCCTCGGCCATCCGGAAGGGTTTCTGGATCTCCCGCCAAAGCTCCTTAGCCTTCTCTTCCACACCCAAAGTCCTGTTCTTCAGGCTTTCATGGAATTTCGTGGTCCCCTTTTTGAGGATCTTCCGGCTTTTCCCTAGCTCCAGGTCCTCTTCCGCGGTCGCGGTGGAAGTGTTGCCCTCATTGAAATCGGGGGCTTCCAGGTGGAAATCCTTGGTCCACCGGATGGCGGAAGCCATATCCACCTTCATGTCCTTTTCGATCTCTTGGACGATGGTCTCGGGAGAGCCCTCAGGGTGGCCCGTCCCCTTGGAGGAGGAATTCTTGAAATGGACATGCGCATGCGCGGTCAGGCTATTGCCGTTGAATTCCCACTACATGGGGTCCAGCCAAAAGGTCGTGCCCAGGCTTTTGACCAGGGATTTTTCGGCCCGCTTCAGGTCCTCTTTCACGAATTCGGAGACATGCTTCTCGACCTCGCCCACGCTGGGAAGGGGGAGCACAACCGGGATACGGAACCGGGCGGCCGGCGGCTGGTTCAAGCTGTGCATGGGGGATGGACGCACGGGGACCATGAGAGGCGAGGTCGTGGCACAGCCGGACAGGGCCAAACCCAATGACAACAGATAGAGGACCGGACAGGGGGGACGATTCATGCTTTTATTTTAATGGCGGGACGGAAAGACGCAACTATTGTCCATCCCAAGGAAGATCAATGGGCTTCAAGCCAGCTTTTACCCACGCCCACATCCACTTTCAGGGGCACCTTGAGCTTCATGGCGTTCTCCATCTCGTGAACGATCATCTTTTTGGCTTCCTCAACCTCACCCTTGGGCGCCTCGAAGACCAATTCGTCGTGCACTTGAAGGAGCATGGCCGTTCCCATTTTCTTGGTCTTGAGCTTCTCATGGAGCCGGACCATGGCGATCTTGATAAGGTCCGCCGCCGAGCCCTGGATAGGGGTGTTAACGGCCATGTGTTCCCCCGTGATCTTGAGGCCGATGTTCGTCGAGTTGATCTCCGGGATCAGGCGCTTGCGGCCCATGATGGTGGAGACGTAGCCTTGTTTGCGTGCCAATTCCACCATCTCGGTCGTGAATTTCTGGATGCCCGGATACTTGGCGAAGTAATCCTCGATGAATTTTTTGGCCTCGACCATGGTAACCCCGTTCTCGCGGGCCAACCGTTGCGGGCCCATGCCGTAGATGACCCCGAAATTGATGGTCTTCGCCTGGTTCCTTTCGGTGGAAGTGACCTTGTCCATGGGGACCCCGAAGATGAGGGAAGCGGTGCGGCGATGGACGTCTTCGTCCTTCTTGAAGGTCTCGATAAGGTTCGGGTCCTCGGTGATATGGGCCAAGACCCGCAACTCGATCTGGGAATAGTCGGCCGAAATGAGCACATGCTTGGAATCTTCCGCCACGAAGGCCCCGCGGATCCGGCGGCCGAACTCGGACCGGATGGGAATATTTTGTAAATTGGGGTCATTGGAGGAAAGGCGGCCTGTCGCCGCCACCGCCTGGCTATAGGAGGTATGGATACGGCCATCCTTAGGATGGACCATTTCGGGAAGCACATCCAAATAAGTGTTCTTGAGCTTGGAAAGTTGGCGGTAATCCAGGACCAGGTCGGCAATAGGGACGCCTTTGAGCCCTTCCAACACGTCCACATCGGTGGCATACCCCGTCTTGGTCTTTTTCACCCGCGTGCCGGATATTTTCTGGACCAGCATTTTCTCGAAAAGGATCTTCCCAAGTTGCTGGGGCGAACCAATGGTGAATTCCTCGCCCGCTTCCTTGAATATCTTTTTGGTGAGTTTCTTCAGCTCGTCGCCCGCCTCAACGGACAGGCTCTTTAACAGCTTCACATCCACGCAAATGCCCTTGCGCTCCATGTCCTCCAGCACCATTACCAGGGGCAATTCCATTTCCTGGTAAGCCTTTTCCAGCCCTTCCTTCTTCAAACGCGGAGTGAAAAGATCATGCGCCCGCAGGGTGAAGTCCACGTCCTCGCAGGCATACTGGGTGATATCGGCCAAAGGCACCTGATCCATGGTGATCTGCTTTTTGCCACTCCCAATGAGGGCCTGGGTGGGGATCTTGGTGTAATTGAAATGTTTCAAAGCGATAGCATCCAGATTGTGCTGACGATAAGAAGAATCCAGCAGGAAGCTTTCCAACATGGTGTCGAAGGCGAACCCCTCGGGTTCGATACCGTGGCTTTTGAAGACCGCCCAATCATATTTGCTGTTCTGGCCGCCCTTTTCGATCTTGGGATTCTCCAAGAAAGGCTTCAAAAGCTTCATGGCCTTTTCTTTCCCTACCCCGTGATTGAAAGGAATGAAGACCGCTTCCTTTTCTTTCCAGCAGAGCGACACGCCCACGATGTCCACGGTCAAGGCGTCCAGACCGGTGGTCTCGGTGTCTACCGCCACCAACCCGGCTTTCGCGGCC
>CAZLND010000016.1:0-18597 GCA_964560635.1 uncultured bacterium
AGCCAACCCTGTCGGGATCATGAAACCTTTTTGAGAACCCGAAAGGACCAAGTCAACACCCCAGGCATCGGTCTCACAAGGCACCGCGCCCAATCCTGAAATGGCGTCGACCACGATAAGGGCACCCGCCTCATGGACAACCTTGGTCAAAGTTTGGATGTCATTTACGACCCCGGTCGAAGTCTCGTTCAATGTAGTGAAAACCAGCTTGATGTCAGGCGAAGCCTTGAGGCGCTTTTTGACCTCTTCCGGATCGACTGCCTTGCCCCATTCCGCCTCGTAAAGGTCGGCTTGGACCCCGAAAACGGCACAAATATCCTTCCAACGGTTCCCGAAATGGCCCGCCGAGGCCACCAACACCTTTTCCCCAGGGGAGGTCAGATTGGCAACTGCCGATTCCATGACGCCCGTCCCGACCGAGGCAAAGGTCATGACCGGCTGTTTGGTACGGAAAAACATCTGCAAACCATCGTTTGCGGCCTTGAAAATAGCCTGAAACTGGGGGGTCCGGTGATGCATGATGGGCATGCTGGCTTCGGCCAACACTTCCGCCGGAATAGGGGTAGGCCCTGGGGCCATAATGTACTTTTTGCGCATAATTACCTCGAATGAAGTGGTTGAACCCGGGGGCGGAGGGAGGAAAATCGGGCGTTTTTGCTTTGTTTTGCTTCAAAAACAAGACCTTTGTGAAATGTTTCACAAAGTGGTGGTTAGTATAGTGCCGCGAGAGATTGTGTCAAGCGCAGGATTGCAGGAAGGGTTCATTTATAGGTTTAACGGTCGTGGGGCCGCAACAATTAACCTTTGAGAAACTTAACCAGTAATTGCCCTAGCTCCTCAGGTTTCTCCTGGGCCACCAAATGGCCCGCCCCGGAAATGACCTTGATCTCAGCCCGCGGGTTCGACTTCCGAAAGGCCTTTTCACTATCGGCGGTAAAGGTATTCGAATCCTGCCCACGGACCACAAGGGTAGGTTGCTGAAGCCGCTCGGCGAATTTCCAGACATCGGTGGGGATGGTCTTATAGATCCTGGCTTCCCATTCCGGAGGATAGACCAGATAAACCCCGCCGTTCGGGGAGGGCGCGGTCATGTTGTCGCTATAGGCCTTCACCATTTCGTCGGACCAATTCTTGAAAAGCTGGCGGCCCCTGAAATAGTCGTAAGCCGCTTCCCTGCTTTCCCAAGTCCGTTTTCTTCGCAAAGCGCCTTTGATCAAATAGGAGCGGGCCTCAAGGCCGAACAACTTCATGAATTTGATCTGCCATAAAAGTTTGGGGGACAGCATCGTGGGATCGATCAGGATGACATGGCTGAAAAGGTCCGGCTCTTGGACCGCCGCATAAAGGGTCATCACCCCACCCAGACTATGGCCTATCCCCACCACCTTCTGGGCACCCATCTCTTTGAGCCCTGTCTTCAGGTCGTCCGCCAATTGGGACCAACTCTTGAGCCATTCGGGCGGGGTGGTCCCCCAAAAAGGCCGGGCGATCAAGGAAACAATGTGGTAATGATTAAAAAGGGGCTCAAGTGCTTTGCGATAAGTCTCGGGCGGGAACCCATTGGCATGAGCCAGGTGAAGGAGAGGCTGATTGGAAGTGGGATTGAAATCGAATAGTTTCAACGGATGCTAGGCGGTGTTCTCGCCGCGACCCTTTTGATATAGAAGGATGGGTTCTTCGCGTTTAAGGATGACGCCTTCGGTGATGACCACTTCTTTGATGTCTTTGCGCGAGGGGATCTCGTACATGAGTTCCATCATGACTTCCTCGAGGATAGCCCTCAAGCCCCGGGCTCCCGACTGGCGCTTGATGGCTTCTTTCGCCACGGCTTGCAAAGCCTCGGGCGTGAACTTGAGCTTCACATTCTCCATCTCGAAATAACGTTGATATTGTTTGGTCAAGGCGTTCTTAGGTTCGGTCAAGACCCTGACGAGTGAAACTTCATCCAGCTCATGAAGCGCCGCCACCACTGGAAGACGGCCGATGAATTCAGGAATGAGCCCGAACTTGATGAGATCCTCGGGTTGTACCTGGTCGAACAGCTCACCCAGCTTCTTTTCCTGTCGGCTCAGGGCCTCGCCCTTGAAACCGATGCTCCGGCGGCCCAAACGGGTCTCGATGATCTTTTCCATGCCCACAAAAGCCCCACCGCAGATGAACAGGATATTGCCGGAATCGACCTTGATATATTCCTGATGGGGATGCTTCCGTCCACCCTGGGGCGGTACATTCACTTCGGTCCCCTCGATGATCTTCAACAGGGCCTGCTGAACACCCTCGCCCGACACATCACGGGTGATGCTGGCGTTCTCTGATTTGCGGCTGATCTTGTCGATCTCGTCGATGTAGATGATGCCCCGCTGGGCCCTTTGAACATCGAATTCCGCGTTCTGCAGGAGTTTCAGGATGATATTTTCAACATCCTCGCCCACATAGCCGGCTTCGGTCAGGGTGGTGGCATCCGCCACGGCAAAAGGAACATCCAGGATACGGGCCAAGGTTTGGGCCAAAAGCGTCTTGCCCACGCCGGTGGGACCCACCAAAAGAACGTTGCTCTTTTGCAGTTCCACATCCTGCGGCCCACTCTTGACCAACAGACGTTTGTAATGATTATGAACCGCTACCGAGAGGGTTTTTTTGGCTTTTTCCTGGCCGATGACGTACTCGTCCAATACCTCTTTGATGTCGACAGGCTTGGGAACCGACAGCTTGGTCTTGGCCTGGCTCTTGGCGTCCCCTTTGTCCTCTTCTTTTAAAATGTCGTTACAAAGAGCGACGCACTCGTTGCAAATATAAACAGTCGGCCCGGCGACGAGCTTCTTCACCTCGTCCTGCGTTTTACCGCAGAAAGAGCAGCGTAAAAATGAGGTTTTTTCCTTATCACCAGGCATTAGCTCTCCAGGAGTTAACTGTGTTTATTTCTTCTTCGTCTCAGGCCGTTTAGTGAGGATCTCATCGATCAACCCGTATTTTAGCGCTTCTTCCGCGGACATGAAATAATCCCTTTCGACGTCATCGGCGATCTTGGCGACCGTTTGACCCGTATGGTGGGCCAAAATAGCGTTCAAACGCTCCCGGATCTTGAGGATTTCCTTGGCCTGGATCTCGATATCCGTTGCCTGTCCTTGGGCACCGCCAGAAGGCTGGTGGATCATGATACGGGCGTTCGGCAGGGCAAAACGCTTGCCCTTGGCGCCGGCGGCCAAAAGGACCGCCCCCATGCTGGCCGCCTGTCCCACGCAGATGGTGGAAACGGGAGCCTTCATGAACTGGATGGTGTCGTAAATGGCCAGACCCGAAGTGACCACGCCGCCCGGGCTATTGACGTAAAGATTGATGTCCTTGTCCGGGTCTTCCGACTCCAGAAAGAGCAATTGGGCGATGATGGTATTGGCCACATCATCGTTGATAGGAGTTCCCATCATGACGATACGGTCCTTCAGCAAACGGGAATAAATGTCATAGGACCTTTCCCCGCGGTTCGTCTGTTCCACAACAATTGGGATCAATGCCATTTCATTCCTCCGTAAGATTCGGTTCCGCCAGTTAAGCGGCTTCTACTTTTGCTTTCTCGATCAAAAAATCCAGGGCCTTCTCGTATTGGATCCATTCTTTCACCGATTCGAGATTCCCTTGCTGTTGCAAATACCGCTTCACGGTGTCGGTGGACTGGTTGACATTCTTGGACACCTTTTCTAAATAAGCCGTGAAGTCCTTCTCGTCACAATGGATACCTTCCGCATCGGCTATCTTTTCAACAATCAGAGCCATGTGCACGTTCTGTTCAGCGGTTGGGCGAAGCTTCTCCACAAAATCCTTTTTTTGTTCGTCGGTCAACTTGTTCACGTCGATACCTTGGTTCTTGAGGCGTTCCACACCCTGTTGGACCAACCTTTGTTGCTCCATGTTGATGAGAGAAACAGGGATGTCGAACTTATGCTCTTCCAAAAGCAGCTTCCCGAGTTGCTCGACCAACTTGGAGCGTTGTTCCAGTTCTTTGTTGGCCTTGATCTGGGCTTCCAGCTTTTCCCGCATCTCCTTCACGGTCTCGACCTTCGCCACTTCCTTCGCCAGGTCATTATCCACCATCGGCAGTTTCTTCGCCTTGATCTCATGAAGGACCACAGTGAACTTCGCTTCCTTGCCGGAAACATCCTTTTTCCCGTAGTCCTCGGGGAAGGTGATCTTGAAAGCCTTGGTCTCACCCTTCCGCATACCAGTAAGACCTTTCTCGAAATCTTTCAAGAGGCCCTGGGAACCCAGCAGGACCGGGTAATGGGTGGCCTTGCCGCCGTCAAAAGGTTTTCCGTCGATCTTGCCCTCGAAATCGATGACCACTAGGTCGTCGTCCTGGCTGACGCGGTCTTCCACGGGAATGAATTGGGCCAATTGCTCGCGCAGGGCTTCAACGGCCTTGTCCACTTCCTCTTCCGACACCTTGGTGCTTTCCTTCTTGATCTTGAGGCCTTTGTAATCCTTGAGCTTGAAGGGAGGTTTCACTTCCACCATGGCCACGAACTTCAAGGGAGATCCTTCCTCGAACTGGAGGTGCGTGATCTGGGGCTGGGCGACAGGGTCGATCTTTTGTTCAACGAGGGCCGTCCGGAAAAATTCGGGCAATTCATGATGAACCACCTCTTCCCGAACGGTGGACTTGTATTGCTTGCGGATCTCATTCAGGGGGGCTTTCCCTTTTCGGAACCCGGGCAATTTCGCTTCTTTGATGATGCGCCGATAGATATCGTCCACTTTGCTTTGGACCGCTTCCGCGGGAACCTCCACATGGACTTCCTTAGTGCACCCCGAAACGTCGTTAACGCTGACTTTCACAAACTGCTCCTTGTAGTAAATATTAAAGATGGCCTGCCAACCGAAGCTGGGGCATTCAACACTAGTCCTCCTGCGCCAAGGCTTCGGAGGACAACCTTCGCAAAGTTAAATCTCTTACGGAGCGAAGGTTGGTGCGAGGGGAGGGGGATTGACCCGCGCTTCGCGCTCACAGGGGAAAATCCCCCTGTGTACCCCAACCTAACCTCGGGAAAACTTCCGTTTTCCCAGAACCCTTTCTCAGGGTTCAACTCCTTTTTAATATTGGTGCGAGGGGAGGGAGTTGAACCCTCACGGGTTTCCCCGCCAGAACCTAAATCTGGTGCGTCTGCCAGTTTCGCCACCCTCGCATTGAACAAGTGGCGACTATCGTTCGCCACTGCTTAATAAAGGTGGGTGGCACGTACCCATTTCCTTTACGTATTTATAGTTACCCCAAAATGGGTGCGCCACCCTCGCATAAAAGGCGGGTGGCACTTCCCTAGCCACCGTCACGAATCACGTTCTTTAAAATTCGGGCAAAACGGCTTTTTCCCTTAAAAGAGGCCCCATATTAGCGAGGGCGTCCGCCAACGTCAATTTGGGAGCCCGCTATTTCCATACAAAATCGACCTTAAATGTCCCCAAACCTAATCAAAATGGCGCATATATCCCGATTCCGGTAGATTGATGCTATGAAACCCTCCGAACTTCCTCAAGTGGACCTAGCCATCATCGGTGGCGGCATCAATGGGGCCGGCTTGGCCGCCCAGGCGGCCCAGTCCGGATTGTCCGTAGCTCTCTTTGAAAAAGGAGACTTCGCCTCGGGCACTTCGAGCAAATCCACCAAGCTTCTTCACGGCGGCATCCGCTACCTGGAACAATATCGTTTCGGCTTGGTCTTCGAAGGGTTGCATGAACGTCAACGTTTACTTCGCATGGCTCCCCACCTGGCCCGCCCCATCCCCTTCCTTCTCCCGGTCTACAAAGGAGACGTTCGTCCACCCTGGATGCTGAAACTCGGCCTCTGGCTTTACGACCTGCTGGCCGGCACCCAGAACATCGCCAAGCACCAATGGTTCTCGCCGATCGAGGCCTTGAAGAAAGCCCCCACCCTGAACCCGCAAGGTCTCAAGGGTTGCGGTCTTTACTTCGACGCCCAGGTCAACGACGCGCGGCTGGTTTGGGAAAACATCCTTGCCGCCCAAGAAGCGGGGGCCCATTGTTTCAATTATTGCCGAGTCGCACAGATCGATAAGGAACCTGGTTTCCTGAGGGTCTTCGGGCAGGATGAACGCACAGGTGAAAGCTGGGCGGTCAAAACCTCCTGCCTGGTCAATGCCTCCGGACCCTGGGCAAACCAAACCGCCCAGATGGTTTCCACCGATAACCTCAAATTGGTCCGCCCCACACGGGGCACCCATATCGTTGTGCCTGAAGTTATTCCCCAGCACGCGGTCCTCATCACTACCCGAAAAGATGACCGGGTCATTTTCGTCATCCCTTGGCGGGGTTATAGTCTGGTCGGGACCACCGACCTGGATGATCCCGAGGATCCGGACAAGACCCAACCCACCGAAGAGGAGATCCAATATCTCCTGAACGAGGCGGCCCGTATTTTCCCCGGCGCCAACTGGGACCGGGACCAGGTCTTGTCAGCCTTTGCGGGATTACGGCCCTTGGCTTGGACCGATAGGGGCCATGCCTCCTCAGTATCCAGGGAGGATAGGATCCTCCAAGAGGGGAATCTATTGAATATCGTCGGAGGCAAACTCACCACTTATCACGCCATGGCTACCAAGGCCTTGAGCCTTGCGCTCAAGGTGGTGGGCAAGGTCTCCAAAGGGATCCCTTCTAACAACCTGCCAGGTACACCCGATACCACTTGGAACAGCTTCCTGGAAACATCCATTCCCCAATGGGTTTCCACTTACAAAGTCACCCAAGCCCAAGCCCTTCAATTGGCCCACCTTTATGGTCGCCGGGCACCCCAAGTCCTTGAATTGTTAAATGAAAATAAAGCATGGGGCAAACCCTTGGACCCAGAACGCCCCGAACTGGTGGCCCAGGTGGTCTTCGCCGTGCGTACGGAAGAAGCCCTTCACCTCGAGGATGTAATGCTTCGTCGTCTGGAGATCGGCTACAGCCCGCAAAGATGGGGAGAAGCATCTAAAACGGCTTCCCAGGTGATGGCCAAGCTATTGGGGTGGAGCGAGGAAACCCGAAATAAGGAACTGGAAAGATACCGGCAATCTCTTTATCCGGCCCCATCCTGAAGCCAAAGCGCCCTTGACTTGCCCTCTCACGCCATCGTAAGTTAACCACACTTTCGCCCAAGACAATTTCGAGGAGTCTTACATGGAAAAGGTCGTCATTATCGGTTCAGGCCCCGCGGGTTATACGGCGGCCCTTTACACGTCCCGCGCCAACCTCACCCCCCTCATGATCGATGGTCCCCAACCGGGCGGTCAATTGACCACGACCACCCTTGTCGAGAATTTCCCCGGCTTCCCTGAGGGCATCCAAGGCCCCGAGCTCATGGAGAACATGAAAAAACAGGCGGCCAGTTTCGGCACCCGTTACAAGACAGGGCTCGTGACCAAGGTGGACTTTTCGAAACGTCCCTTCAAGCTGTGGGTGGACGAAAAAGAACTCATCGAAACCGAATCGGTCATCATCTCCACCGGCGCCTCGGCCAAATACGGCGGGGTCCCCCGGGAGACCGAACTCATCGGCCACGGCGTTTCCGCTTGCGCCACTTGTGACGGTTTTTTCTTCAAGAACCACGAGATCGCGGTGGTGGGCGGCGGGGACTCCGCCATGGAAGAGGCCAGCTTCCTGAGCAAATTCGGGAAAAGCGTGACCATCATCCACCGGCGCGAGGAATTCCGCGCCTCCAAGATCATGCTCGATAGGGCCAAGGCCAACCCCAAGATCAAATGGATGCTCAATTCGGTCATCACCGAGTTGGAGGGGGAGAAGGAACTGACGGGCATGAAGGTGAAGGACCTGAAGACCAACGAAGTGAAGGCCTATCCCTTCACGGGACTTTTCTTTGCTATCGGCCACACCCCGAACACCGCCGTCTTCAAAGGCCAACTCAACATGGACGAGGTGGGATACCTAAAACTTCCCCATCCGCCCAAGACCGTTACCAACATCGAGGGAGTCTTCGCTGCGGGTGACGTGGCGGACCATTATTACCGACAAGCCATTTCCGCCGCGGGCATGGGTTGCATGGCCGCTATCGAAGCCGAACGCTGGCTATCCGAACAAGGAAAGTAAGGACTGACCGGATCACCCGTGCAGGTTTTGAAGATGCTGGGCTTTGATATCCATGCAGAGAATGGATTGTTTCCCAGACCCATTCTTGAAAAGCCGGGCGAAGGTGACACAAGGCGTGCCGGTCGCTAAGGACAGATAGGGTTCGGTCACGAAGGTCCTCTCCCCCATGCCGTTCTCCATCAACATAAAGTAATAATCCTTCATCGAGTGATCCGAGCCCTTGACCCCGGGCCGGAACATCAAACGGCTCCGCGGTTCGCTTTGCCCTTCGGCGAAGATGGTGTCCGAAAGTTGGACACCCGTCCCATCCAACACGTAAAGACATTCCACATTGGGGAAACGGCGGATAAGACCGCCCAACTGGGCATCCAACTCCAGTGACCCGATTCCCGCCAATTCCTCCTGGATCTTGCAGGCCATCAGTTCATACTTACGCAGATTGAACCTTTTGGTCCGCATGCGCCTCAAGAGGGCTTCCTTGAGCTGTTCAGGGAAATGTTTCATTTGGGTCTCCACTTCCCCGTCGTTCACCCGGTCGTAGCGTTGAGGCCTGTGGAAATAGAACCCTTGCATCATATCGACCCCCAACTCTGTCACGAAAAGGGCCTCCTCCTCGGTCTCCACCCCCTCGGCAATGATGAGGGCCCCGATCTTGTGGGCCAGGCCGACCAAGGACTTGAAGATCTCTTGTTTATAGAAATCCTCGGTGATGTTGTGGATCAAATAGCGGTCGATCTTGAGGATATCGGGGCGAAGCAGGGGGATACGGTTCAGGTTGGAATGACCCGCACCCACATCATCCAGTGCGATGAGGAAGCCATATTCACGGTGGATCTGGATGAATCGCTGGAGCTGGGCGGCATCCCGGACGTTTGATTCGATGATCTCCAGGGCGATGGATTGGGGCTTGAGGCCCGCCGAATCCACCTGACCGATAAGATAGCCTGACCCTACCACCCCCTGGTCGATGATGGAGGCCTCGAAATTAAGGGAAAGAAGACGTCCCTCTCCCGCCCCGATGCCCCTGAAGTTCTCCAAGACCTTCTTGCGGCAAAGACGGTCCAGGTCCAGCACCATCCCCTTGGGGCCAGCCTCGGCAAAAAGGTCCATGGGATCGATCAACTCTTGGGTAAGAGGCCGGATACCCCGGGTCAGCCCTTCATAACCCACGACTTCCTTCTTACGGACGGACACGATGGGCTGATAATGGGCTTCCAGACTTTCCAGGTCTAGGATCTCGCGAAGGTCGAAGGGATGGGGCGTGGGATTTCTCATGAACAGCTATTCCTCATTTTGTCAGGTCCCCAGAAGGGGTGTAGGGAAGATTCTCTTCAAGAACCGTGCCATTCCCGTTTTTATAAAAAGGGCCTTTTCGGTCACGAAAAGTTCCAGTGCGCGTCCAGCTTACCCAATATTGGTTCCGGCAAAAGTAAAAAACCACAAAATTGTAGCTCTACGTCTCACACCTCATTTAGGATCTTAAAACCAACTTCTAGCGCCAAGACTCCAAGACGCCAAGTGAATCGAAGGTTCGAACCCACAAACAACAATTGCTGCCTTAGTTTCCTTCTCCCGTCCAAAGCCTTTCTTGGCGTCTTGGAGTCTTGGCGCTGGCTTTGGGTTTCTATTCGGCTTCTTTTGGTTTGGCTTCAGGATATCTTTTTCTTCCGCCATATTCGTAGCCCTTCTCCAGGATGCGTTTGATACGACGGGCTTGCCGACTTTCGGTCTTTAATATCTCCGGCCTTCCCGAAGTCAAGTCCAAAGGCACCGACTTCACTTTGGGCGCCTTGTTCTTCTGTAGGTCCACCTGCAAGATGCAACTGTCCTGGCAAACCGGATATCGCAGGTCAAAAACAAAATCACCCAAGCTATAAACCACCAGGGTCTTGCCTATCTTTTCGGCTTTTTGCAGGACATGGGGATGGGAACCGATGACCAGGTCAGCTCCGCTTTCGGACAAGGACTTGGCCAGTTTTTCCTGCAGGGCGTTCACCCCATAATATTCCTGCCCCCAATGGACCATCACGATGACGAAATCAGCCTTGGCTTTGGCCCGTCGGATCCCCCGGCCCATAACCGAAGGCAAAGCCGTTTCCACACCCAACCGTTTAGAAGAGGCGCCGAACCCACCCGGGCAAACGGAGCAGTAGCCCAGAAAGGCCAGGGTCAAACCATGAAGACGGACGTAAGTTGTTTGGTCCTTAATGTCCGGGCCGACCACCCCTGTTGAGAGAATTCCCCTCGCCGTAAGGGCGCTTCGGGTCTGACCAGCGACCTCGGGTCCATAATCCAGGATATGGTTATTGGCCAAGGTGACGAGCCCTACCCCGCCATAGGAGAGGGCGTCCAGGGAATCGGACCGACCCTTTAAGTAGACCGACTTCTCGACAAAAGGAGCCCCACCCTCCCCGACCGGGGATTCCAGATTGGCGGCCACCAGGTCCGCGTTATCCAACTCGCTCTTGCAGGCCTCTAAAAGCCATTTCTTTCCCTTTTGATCCAAAAGGGTCTCAACCCTTCGTCCCAAGTTGATGTCCCCGACAAAAGCCAAACGAACGTGCCCCGGCTTGCCTTCTATGGAGGGATGGTAATCCGATGCCTGGGGCGGGGTCGTTAGGGCGGGTTGTTTTTTGACGGTTGCGCAACCGACCAGGAATAAAACGGTTAAGGTGAGGCCAAAGGCCCCTCGTCGGTCCATTTCCAACCTTCTCCCTAAGTTAAAATTCTGCCCTCGTATGACCCGGAAAGGATTAGAATCATATCAGTAAAAGCCTCGGTTAAAAATCATTCCAACATCCTGGAGGAGCCGATGACGATCCGGAAAGAAGCGAAAGTCTCCCATTTTTTGAAGGAAGTCAATCTGTTCGAGGGTTTGGACAGCAAGGTCATCAACCAAATATTCAAACTGGGGATCGTCCATAACTTCAAGAAGGGCGACCTCGTCATCCGCGAGGGCCAGTCCGGCGGGAACCTTCATATCCTCATCAACGGCAAGGCCGAGGTGGTGAAATCCATCGGCGCCAAGTCCAAAGGCAAACAGCTGGCAAAATTGAACCGAGGCTCTATCTTCGGGGAAATGAGCGTCTTCGACGGAGCTCCCTACTCGGCTTCGGTGCGGGCCTCTGACAACTGCGACATTCACATCATCCGCGGTTCCGACTTCAAGGATTTCCTGAACGCAAATCCCAAAACCGCCATCATCATTCTTTCCACCCTTATCAGTTCCATTTCCAACCGCCTGCGCCGGACCAACTTGGCTCTTTCCGTCCTGGAAAAAGGCCGCTAACTTTCATTTACCCAAAAGGGGCTCCCTATCGGGGGCCCCTTTTTCTTTTTCCCTCCACAGCCACGCGCGAAACCGCTTTTTCAACATCGGACCATTCAACCGGTTCAAGGATTTTTCCGTGGTAATATTGAATTAGCTTTCAATTCAGATAGGCATGCCTTATAAAACCGTTTCGAGAAATTTAACTTTGAACCTACTTCCCTATAGACCGGAAACCATGACGAAATCGATTCGATATGTCCTTTTAACCATCTTTACCTCGGTCTTAGCCTCGGCCCTTTTGGTTCCCACCCCCGCCCAAGCCCAATGCGGGGCCCGGCTCCTCGGGTTTTATACTTATTACAATGGTGCTTACCGTTCCAACAAGATCCCCTATACCGAACTGACCCATATCGCCCACGCTTTCCTCGACGTCAGCTCGAACGGTAACATCACCGTCCCGGGCGGCTATTTAGAGCCTGCCCTCATCGCCAATGCCCACGCCAACGGGGTTAAGGTCCTCACTTCCATCGGTGGCGCGAATGTCACCAACTTCTCCGGCGTTGCTGCCAACCCCGCCTATACCACCAACTTCGTCAACCAGCTCTACCAATTCATTCATGACAATGGATATGACGGCGTGGATATCGACTGGGAATTCCCCCAAGGCTCCGCCGACCTGGCCAACGAGGTGGGCTTTTTCTCGGCCATTCGGAACAAATTCAATTCCTCCCCCTCCCCCGCTCCCAGCTGGGAGATATCCTTCGATGTCGAGGCCAACGGATTTTGGGGCCAATGGGTGGACTACACCAATTTGATCCCGTACGTTTCTTATTTCAATTCCATGAGTTACGGGAATTCGGGAAGTTGGGTGGGACATACCAGCCATAATTGCCCCATCTCCCTCGGGACCGATCCTTACGTGGATGGGACCGATCAAGCGGACATGGATTATTTGATCACTTCCCGCAGCGTGCCCCCTTCCAAGATCAACTTGGGAATGCCGTTCTACGGGGTCGAATTCCCCTTCGTGAGCGGAGGGCTCTATGCCACTTGCGGAAATTGCTCAGGGATATCGAATCCCAATTACAGCCAGATCCCCACCATGTTCGCTTCATGGACCTACAATTGGGACGCGGCGGCGCAAGTGCCTTACTATGTTGGTCCGGGCAACACGGGCTTCCTGACCTTTGAGAATTCCCAATCCGTGACCGTCAAAGTGAACTACGCCTTGGGCACCCGCAAGGTAGGCGGGGTCTTCATGTGGGAACTTTCATCCGATTACATGTCCAACAACACCCAACCCTTGCTGGATTCCATGTATAGCGCCTTCATCGCCAACGCCGTCCCGACCTGCACCCCGACCATTACCCCCACGCCCATCCCAACCGCCACGCCTTATGTGGTCGATGCCTTGCCGCCGCCGGTCATTTACCCGAACCCTGTCACGGTGGGCGGAACCTTGAACCTTCAACTTCCCATGAGCGGGCCCTCGGACGTCAAGTTGCAGATTTTCACCATTTCATTCCGTAAGATCCAGGAAGTGTCCTACTCTCAATTGAATCCCGGGGGTGTCTGTCGGTGCGTGACCATACCCGTCACCATCGCCGACAATTGGGGTAACGACCTATCGAATGGGCTTTATTACATGGTGGAAACGACGACGGATGGGGTTTTCACGCAGAAGCTACTGATACTAAGGTAAGAAGAGCCTTAACCCTTCCTCTGAACCTTCACAAGATCAACATCGCGTCCCCGTAGGATAGAAACCGATAGCCCTCTTTAAGGGCTTCCTCATAGGCCGCAAGCACCCTTTCCCTACCCGCGAATGCGCAAACGAGCATCAGAAGGGTGGATTTGGGCTGGTGAAAATTGGTGAATAGCACATCTACCGCTTTGAACGGAAAGCCTGGCGTGATAAAGAGCCTCGTTTCATTCATTCCATCTTCCAGTGATCCATCTTCTTTGACCGCAGATTCCAAAGCTCGCGCCACTGTGGTCCCGATCGCCACCACCCGGCCATTCTTAGCTTTTGCTTTCTGGATAGCGGAAATGAGGGTGGCTGGGATCTCGTATCTCTCGGGATGCATAACATGTTCCCCAATGTCTTCCGAGGTCATCGGCTGAAAAGTCCCCAAACCCACATGCAGGACCAAAGGCGACTGACGAATACCTTGTTTCTTCAAGTCTTCCATCAAAGCTTTCGTGAAATGAAGGCCCGCTGTAGGGGCCGCAACCGACCCTTCCTTTCGAGCGAACAAAGTCTGGTAACGTTCTCTATCGGCGGCCTCGTCCTTCCTTTTGATGTAAGGTGGTAGGGGCACATGGCCGAATTTCCGAAGGAATGCCTTGAAAGAACCGGTCCGGTTGAAACGGACCAGAAAGTGGCCCTCACCCAGATTTTCCAGGACAGCCACTTCCCCCTTGGGCTCGAGCTTGAGGACCACGGTCCCTTTGATACGCTTGGCGGGCATGATGAGAACTTCCCACTCATCCGCGCCTTCCCCATAAGCGGGTCTCAAAAGGAAGATCTCAAGCTTGGCCCC
Organism: uncultured bacterium; assembly: GCA_964560635.1. Lineage (GTDB taxonomy): Bacteria > Oederibacteriota > Muellerivitia > Muellerivitales > Muellerivitaceae > CAZLND01. The sequence goes on from CAZLND010000016.1 coordinate 13,906, forward strand.
GGTCTCGGGTTTGGTCGCGTAAAGCCTGGCGGGAATGACCTTGGTCTGGTTGACCACCATCAAGTCGTTGGGAAGAAGCCACTGGTCTAGGTTCTTAACGTGACTATGTTCTAGGTGACCCGTCTTACGATCGAGCACCAACATACGTGCCCCATCGCGCCTTTCCAGGGGCCGCTGGGCGATCTGGTCAAAGGGCAAGGGATAGTCAAAAAGGTCGGTCTTCATTGTTCGCTCAGCTTTTCCATGATGATGCCCTGGTAATAATGCCGAAGGATGTCGAAGGCTGCATAACCTTTGACCGCCATGCCATAGGCCCCTTCTTGGCAAAGGCCAACCCCATGCCCCCAACCCCGCCCAGTAAAGACCGCCTTATCCCCTTCTAAATGGGCGTCGAAACGCGTGCTTCGCACGATATCGGGTCCAACCGCCATGCGGAAACGGGTGCCCTTGAGCTTCTTGGACCTTCCATCGGCGTCCATGAGGGATATCTCGCGAATGCGGCCGCTTTCGTCCCGGGACAGGGGCTCAAAGCGCACCACATCGGCCAAGATAATGCCTTCCGCATGGAGCTTCCGGAGTAAGTCGGAGACTTTGATCTCGGCCTTCCAACGATAATGCGGACCTCCACTATCAAAAGGACAGGAAACGGACTGGAGATAGGGCTGGTCCCGGGTGAAAACATCGAGGGCCCGGGCCGTCCTTCCCCCGCAATTGGAATGGAAGAAAGCCGGTATCGGGGCACCCTTATAAGTCAGGATGTTCCCACGTGTCTCCAAGACGGCCTTCCGGATATTGTCGTTGACCAGCCCCGACCCTTGATAGATCTGGAACTGGGCGGAATTCTCGAGGTCGTAGGCTTCCCTCTTCTTGCGGGCCTCCCGCCTTTTGAAGACCGCGAAGGTCCGGGCCGCCACCGCTTGGGCCTTGAGGGCTTCCAAAGGCCAGTTCCGCGGGACCTCGCCGGCCAAGACTCCCATGACATAATCTTCCAGGGAAAGCTCGTTGATGACCGTCAAGCGCCCCTGGCCCTCCTCCACGATCTCCATCTTTCCCCGGTAGCCCTTTCCGTTGACCTGGATCTCGCCTTCCCCCAAGGGTTCGATATAGGCCTTGTGGGAATAAAGCTTGTCGGAGGTGAGCGTCGCTTCCCGGAAACTCTTTTCCCCTTCCCGGACCACCGGGGTCCCATCCATTGGAAAGCCCGAAAGGACGAAGTTTTCCGGGGCCAAAAGATGGACCGAATATTGCCGGGCGGCGATAGCCACCCGCACCTTTATCCCCCCAGCCTCCGGGCTAGGAGTTTCAGGACTCGTGACGGGACTTGCCGGAGTCGGGCGGGTTTCATAAGTTCGAATCGGGGCGCAACCAACCAAGACCAACAAGACCAAAGGGAAAAGGAGTTTGTTTTTGTTCATTGAGTTTGGCGAAAGCCAGCCTTCATGTCCTCCAATAAAAAAGGGCGGCCAGAGCCGCCCTTTTTCAAGAGAAGGGACTGATTAGTTCTTCCGGAGCTGTTCTTTGGTCTTTTCCCAATCGGCCAGGAACTTCTTGAGGCCGATATCGGTCAAAGGATGGTTGAAAAGCATCTTCAAGACCCCGAAAGGCATGGTGCCCACGTGGGCCCCGAGCAAGGCAGCTTGCACGATGTGCTGGGGATGGCGCAAGGATGCGGCCAAGACCTGGGTGGTGTAACCGTAGTTCTTGTAGACCTGGAGTATCTCCTTCACCAACTGCATGCCATCCTGTGAGATGTCATCCAACCGGCCCACGAAGGGGCTAATGAAGGTCGCGCCTGACTTGGCGGCCAGAAGGGCCTGGGAAGCGGAGAAGCAAAGGGTCACATTCACCTTGATGCCTTCTTGGCTCAAACTGCGGCAGGCCCGGAGCCCGTCCGGGATGAGGGGCACCTTGACCGTTACGTTATCGTGAAGCTTGGCCAGAACATGGGCTTCCTTCATCATCCCGTCATAATCGGTAGCGGTCACTTCGGCCGAGACGGAACCATTAACGATGGCGCATATCTCCTTGATGCGGGCGTGGAAATCCACCCCTTCTTTTGCCACCAGCGAGGGGTTCGTGGTGACCCCATCCACCAGGCCCCAACCCACACCCTGCTTGATCTCGTCGATATTGGCCGTATCTAGGAAAAACTTCATGGAACGCCTCCAAACTTTTCACTTAAATTTTGAACCTGTAGAAAACTCAAGAATCCTGAAACTATGATGAATGAGATGAATTAGATGGTGGAAAAAGAACCACCCAAGGGCTGTTTTTATTTATCTCATCCATCTCATTTATCAAAGTTCCAAGAGTTTTTTAAAGACTCTTAGTTCAGATAAAAATTATCAGCTTTCATCTTTTAAATGTCAACGCAGGCTCAAAACAGCGCCACAGGACCCTTTATAGGGTCTTTTCCTTTTTCCGAAAGGCGAAATAAGAAAGCCATATCCCTATTTCATATAGAACAATGAGCGGGACCGCCACGATGGTTTGTGTGACTGGGTCGGCGCTGGGGGCGATGATGGCCGCCAACACGAAAATGGCGAGGATGGCGTGCTTCCTTTTATGTTGCAGGAAAGCCGGAGTGGCCACACCGATGCCCACCAAGGCCGCCAGGACCAGCGGCAACTCGAAGATCGCCCCGAAAAGCAGGAGAAAGTTCACCACGAAGTCGAAATAGCCCTGCAGGGTCCACTGGGGGATGAAATGGTAGTCCAGGTTGTAACGGATGAGGAATTCCAGGGCTAGTGGGATCACCAGGAAATAACCGAAAGCCACTCCTCCCGCGAAAAAGAAGAGCCCCAATAGGAAAACCATGAGGATGGCGCGTCTTTCGTTGACTTTGAGGGCGGGCGAAGCGAAAACCCAGATCTCCCGCAGGATGAAAGGGGACGCCAGGAGCAGACCCACCACGGTGGCCAGCTTCATGTTGATCATGAAGGCCTCGATGGGAACCAGGGTCTGAAGGGTACGGGCTTCCACTCCCGGGAGGCCGGAAAAGGCCACGTGAAAAGGACGCAAGAGCAGGGAGAACAAAAGCCCTGATCGCAAAAAAGCCACACCCACGCCGATACTGGCGAAGACGAGGGAATGGATCAATCCTCTTCGAAGTTCGGTCAGGTGTTCGGTGAAATAACGGGTTTTATCTAGGGTGGGGCTGGGCATGGCGCACACTATACCACCGGGGGAAAAACCTGTCAGCCCGGGGTTATTTGGAAGCGGGAGCTGTCGAAGCCGCGGGAACGGGCGTCAGGATGGTATTGTAATAAACGTCCAATTGGTAGACCACGCCACCCGCCACCAGATAGACTTCCTTGTTCTTATCCGAAGCCAGATAGACCTGGTCCTTTTCACGCTTCCCGAATTTATAGGTTCGGGTCGTTTTATCGTCCAACCCCACCTCGACCGTGTAAACGGGGTTCATTAAACCGGTATCGGCCTTGGGCCCCGCGAAATCGCTGATGGTGGTGTTTGAAAGTTGCCCGATAAGGATCGTGGCTTCATCCTGGGCCTTGGCCCTTCCCTCACCGGTCCATTGGTCCTTGTCGCCCTTCTTGTAAGTAAAAACCTTGGTTCCCTTCTTGACCGTCAGGCTGACGGCTTGCCGAGAGTCGAATTTCATAACACTCTTGTTCCGGTAATCGGGGATCTTGAGTTCCAGCTGTTTCTCGAAATATTCCCCGACGGTGGAAACCGAAGGACTGTCCACCCCTTTGGCGAAATAGGTGCCCGTTCCTTGTTTCTTTTGCCCCAGCAGGATGGCCTGGGGGGTCTTGCTCCCATTAACCCAGACCTCGATCTTGGCGTGGGGTTTGGAAAGTCCGTACTTGGCCAAGTTGGCGGGATGATCCTCCACGAAATCCATGACCCGCAAATTGGTGATCTGGCCCATCAAGTCATGGACTTTCGATTCATCCGCCCCCGCTTGAACGGGTTCCGTGATACGCCAGCTTCCATCCTTCCCCTTTTCGAAAGCGAAAACCTTTCCGTCCTTCGTTACCCGCAGCCGGTCATCCAAGACCGGATCCGCCTTGAAAAAGGTGTGGTCCCGGTAGTCGTTCAATCCCTTTTTGAGACCATCGACCGCGTAGGAAAGCACCAGATAAACATTGTTTTTCTGCGGGGTCTTCACGTAATAGCTGTCACCGGCCGGGTTTTTGTCGCCAAAGAGAAGAATGTAAGAAGAGCCTTTGGTCATAAGGGAACAACGGGCCGTGGGACTATTGAGTCCGTAATCGGCCAAGTGGGCGGGGTTTTCGATGACGATGTCGGTGGTCAGATCCCCGACAGAGGTAAGCAGGGTCCGGAGGGTGGTTTCGTCGGCGTCAAGCTTGCGCGGGGCCTGGATGCGCCAGACACCTTTCTCGTCCTTAACGATATCGATGGGGCCCTGGGCGGCGGAGGTGGTGTTCCCGGAATTCTCGATCTTGATCTCGCTGATGTTGTCGGCGGTGAAATCCGGGAAGACCTTGGTCTTTTTCACCTCATCCTTGTTAGGCGCGGGACCCCGCTCGAAAAAGTAAATGTAACCGCCCAAAAGGGCCGCCAGGATCACGTAAACGAGGGTCCATTTGAATTTTTTCATGGGAGCGCGACCTTGCTTACAAGGAACGGCGGCGGTACCAAACGTAACCGCCAAAGCTCAGGATGATGAGCGGCATGATGACCACGCAAAGATATTTGATGAAATCG
>CAZLND010000017.1:0-17989 GCA_964560635.1 uncultured bacterium
AAGCCATAAGCGCCAGTGATGATAAGGCTCATGAATATCCTTTTAATTCAGTTAGAGAATTGGGAGGCATTATACGAGTGAATCTATCGGGTTTTAAGTTCTAAATACCCGCCAAGGGATGGGGTTGCCGGTCCACCGCGAAGGAAGCCAGATCCATGGCCGTCTTTTCCCCGCGAAGGGCTTGGCCCATCAATTGTCCCGTCACCGCCGAAAGTAGCAACCCGTGGGTGAAATGGCCGGTAGCGATCCACAATCCCTCCAAGCCTGGGGCTTTCCCCAGGTAAGGCCATCCGTCCACCGACCCGGGCCTCAGACCCGACCAGGAATCCTCGATCAGAAGGTTCGAAAGGCCAGGCAATAACTTGGCCACGCCGCCCTTAAGTTTTTCCATTCCCTCGGAGGTCGTGGCTTTCTCGAAGCCCACGTCTTCCAAAGTGCTTCCCACATAAAGATGGCCGTCCAACCGGGGCACAAGATAAGTGAAGGCCTTCAAGAGACCGGTGAAAAGGATGTGCTTGAGGGAACCGGGCGGGGTGCGCAACATGAGCACTTGGCCCCGATGGGGTTTGACGGCCAGCCGCACGTTCAATTTCTCCGCTAACAACCCCGACCAAGCGCCGGAAGCCATCACGAATTGGTCCCCCTCGATGAGGCCTTTGGCGGTTTTAACGCCCTTCACCCTATTTCCTTCGACCACAAAATCCTCTATCGGTTCCACTTCCCTTAAGGAAGCCCCGCCTTTTTGGAGCACCTTCAACAAGGCCCGGGTCAATCGCGGCGGACGGACCTGACTGGTTTCCGGAAGGAAGAAAGCCGACCGGACACCCGGAAAAATTTGAGGTTCGATGCGGACCGCTTCCCTCGGGGCCACCCACTGGCCGGGAAAGCCGAGGCCCTTGAGACGTCCTTCCATTTGCTTGATGGAAGCCTCTTCTTCCTCGGTGAAGGCCACGTCCAGGCTCCCGGAAAGGAGGTACTCGGGGTCCAGGCCGCTTTCCTTCTTGAGACGCGCCGCCCAGTCAGGAAAAAGCTCGAAGGACCGGCGGCAAAGCTCGAAGAAGGCGCCCCCCACGCGGGAGGAACTCCTCAGGTCCAGATACCCCGCCCCGGCCCAGGAGGCTTCCTTGGCGAAGGGTCCCCGGTCCAGTACCACCGGCGACCCACCATGGCGCAGGCAATCCTCGGCGATGGAAAGGCCGATGATGCCGCCTCCGATGATGACCACTTTTTGAGAGCTCATGTTGTTCTTCGGTTCCTTTTCCCCATTCCCAATGATCCCGGTTCGAATTTACAGGATGCTCCCAAAATAAAAAAGCCCTCCTCCACCTAGGTGGAGGAAGGCTTTTGAACGAACGAAAAAAGCTTACTTAGCCTTGGTATCGGCTTTCGGCATGGCGACATCAGCTGCGGGAGGCACCGAAGCGCCGGCGGGCGCGACGGCGGGTGCAGCGGCGGCAGCGGCGGCGGCAGCGGCCGAGGGCGGAACCACGAAAGCGTAGGGCCGGATCACACGGGCCTGCCAGGCCTTGCCACGGTTCACAACCACGGCGAAGAGATGGAATTTCTTTTCACCAGCATCCACGCCGCCCGCGACGGTAGCGGAGCAATCCACCATGACCATGTTGGACATGATAGGGGTGAATTTAAAATCACCAAAAGTCTGGGTCGTTCCCTTGAACATTTGAAGGTCCGCGGCCACGACTTTTTCAACATCTTCACGGCCCCAGCCTTCAGTTCCCATCGGGTTGATGATGGAGGCGTCAGGGGTGAAATTCTTGACCAGGGCCTTAGCGTCCCCGGCGCTCCAAGCGGCCGAAACAGCCTCGAAGGCTTTCTTGATCCCGGCTTCGTCCACACCCGATTTCGCGGCCTTCGCCTTCTTGGCGGGGGCAACGGCGGGAGCGACGGCCGGAGCGGTCTCATCGGCGGAGGAACTGGCGACCGGGGCGGTCTTGTCGATGACCGGAACGGCGGGCTCATCGGCCCAAACCGGCAAGGCCAGGAGCGTGGAAAGGCTCAAAACGGCTAAAAGCTTCTTCATAGTTTTCTTCTCCTTAAGTGTTCCATCTAGGTTAGAACGGCGACCCAACCTGCAGCGGCGTTATTATCCATGTCCCCTCCCCAACCGTCAATAAAACCGGCCCGCTCTTTTCTTCCATTTAACCTGGGGGCTATACTCCTTTCCATCCATCCTTCCTGGAGAAAGCCTTGAAAAAGTATTTTCTGGCGGTCCTAACCTGGCTTTTGTGCATAACCCCTGGTTTTTCGATCACCCCTTCCCCGAACTATTACACCGTGGTTTGGAAAGAAGGGAAGGCTTGGTTCTTGGACCCCGCGGGAAAACCTTTCCTTTCCCTGGGGGTCAACGCCATCGTGGACCAGTCCTACCGCGCTCCGAATGATGTTTATTACAACCCGGTCAAGAACCAATATGGGGGCAATAAAGAAACCTGGGTCAAAAAAAGCCTCGACCGCCTCAAGCAATGGCACTTCAACACTATCGGCAGTTGGTCCGATGATGACCTCATCGGGAAAAAATTTCCCTACACCTATATGCTTTATATCGCCTGGGGAAACCCCTGGGAGTCGGTGCTGGACTCGGTCTTCACCCCGGATTTTGAGACCCGGGTCCGGGAGAACGCCCAGAAGGCCCTCCCCTTCAAGAACGATCCCTCTCTCATCGGATATTTTTTGGACAACGAACTACCTTGGTGGGGCCAGTTCGGCTGGAACGACAGCAGCCAAAAGACCCTTTTGGAAAAATACGCGGCCAAGGGTTTGGACGACCCCAACCGGGCCGCCTTGAAGAAATTTTTCGTCAGCCGCTACTCGGACGATGTGGACGCCTTCAACCAGGTGTGGGACGCACATCTTCGGTCCTTCGACGACTTTGACCAACCGGTCACCCTAGTCGTTCGGACGAAAAAGGAAAAGGCCGACGCCGATGCCTGGGCGGGAGTGGTCGCCGAGCGTTACTTTGCCGTAACTACCAAAGCCCTGCGGGAAGTGGATCCCCACCATTTGATCCTGGGTGTGCGTTTCGCCGGGCAAACGCCTTGGGATGTGGTCGCGGCTTGCGGTAAATACTGCGACGTGGTCTCGGTCAACCAATACCAAAAATCAGGGGAAGCGAACCGCGACTTGCTCGACCGTTTTTACGCCAAGACCCAAAAGCCCATCCTCCTCGGCGAATATTCCTACAGCGCCAAGGAGAACCAGAGCGGCGATCCCAATACGAGCGGCGCCGACGTGGTCGTCCCCACCCAAAAAGAACGGGTAGAGCATCTGAAAAAATTCACCGAGGGGCTTCTACAGCTTCCTTATATCGTGGGATTCCATTGGTTTGAATGGGCGGACGAGTCCCCTCAGGGCCGCTTTGACGGCGAAAATTGCGATTATGGTTTGGTGGATATCCACGACAAGGAATACGCTTTGTTGACCCAAGCCCACACCCATATCAACTCCACCGCGGCCCAGCTCCACACCAAGGCTTCCAGTCCCTTACCCGCCGAATTCAAGGAAGAAGCGGGCGTAGATTACCGCAAGGCGGAACCCAGCCAAAAGGTCCCCGAAGTCAGGAATTATCTTGAGATATCCCCTTCCGTAAATGTCCCCACCTGGGGCGATGGCGCCAATGGCGGAAAAGTGATCGTGGATCCTTCCTCGGGGAGTTTGGCCCTTCAGTTCGCATCGGGAACCGGCTGGGGTTGCGGGATCCGTTGCCCTTCCAATATCGGTCCCTTTTCCGCCGCTCATCCGGGCGTCATCGACGCGAGGGGCTACCACTTTTTCCAGTTCAAAGCCTTTATCCCGAAGGACCTGAAATTACAGGTTTTCCTCACCGAATCGGGTGTGGCCGACCCCTCGGCCGCCGAATTCAAAGGGGTGGAGGGCGCCGACGGCGAATCCTATTCTTTCCCTTCTTATAAAGGTTCGGGAAAATGGACGACTTATCGGATCGATCTGGCCGATCTGGAGCACCGCACAGTCTGGGGAAACCAGCATGGGAACCACCTATTGGACTTACAGGGTCTGGGTGCCGTTGAATTCTTTATTCCCGGTAACCAGGGCGCGGGTAAGGTCTTGTTGAAGGACCTGGAATTCCGGACGAAATGAACCTCGGATCTTCGAACCTAAAAGGGTCTTCATGAAAAAAAGTTTTGGATCATTCCTTTTTTCGGCCTTCCTTCTTTTTCCTCTTTTGACTTTCGGTAACTCCTCCAAAACCGTCCCTGCTGAGGTGGATTATTCCACCGCCGTGGAGCAGCTCAAGATCTATGTCAGCCGGGAGATGGAGAAAGCCAACGTGAAGGGCCTGAGTATGGCCCTGGTGGATGGGGACCAAGTGGTCTGGGCCGGGGGTTTCGGTTACGCCAACACAGAACAAAAGCTCCCCGCCCAGGCGGATACGCTTTACCAGATCGGCGGTCTGTCCCGTGTCTTCACCGCCCTGGAGATCCTCAAACTTTCCGAGCAAGGCAAGCTGGGCCTGGACACTTCCTTAAGACGTTCCCTTCCGGGCTTTTCCATCCACAGCCGGTTCCATGGCGCCAAGAGAGTCACCCTTCGTTCCCTCTTGGCCCAACATTCGGGGCTTCCTTGTTTTTTCAGCCAAGGCATGTGGGAGGAGGACCATCAATCCTTGGAGCAATTGGTGGACGACCTTCGGGAGGAATACCTCACCGCCCCACCCCAGACCCTTTACCGTTATTCTTATTTGGACTATGACCTTCTGGGACGCATCATTGAACTCCAAACCCGCAAACCTTTCGCGAAAGCAATGCGCAAAGAATTATTGGAACCCTTGGGCATGGAGACCTCGACCTTCCAAATGAATCCATTCCTGAAACCCTGGTTGGCCAAGGGCTACCGCGGCGGGAAAGAAGTTCCCCCCATCTATTCCAGGGATGTCCCCATGCTCGGCATGGTCTCCAACGCCGACGACCTGGGATGCTTCCTGACCTTTCTTCTCGGCGGACCTTTTGAGGAGGAGGATGCTTTTCTGAAACCCGAGACCTTGGAAGAAGTTTTCGAACCCCAATATCCGGACCTGGACTCGGACTTTGGTTTGAAAGTGGGCCTGGGTTGGATGCTCAGCGGACAAGATATCGAGGGGGCCGAGATGACAGCCTGGCAGGATGGTTCTTTCCCACCCTATATGTCCCGAATGGTCGTGTTGCCCCATGAGAAATTGGGGGTTGTCTTTCTTTCCAATAGCCAAGAAGCCGCGAAGCTAGGCAACGACGCCACCGCGAGGGCCCTCAAGTTGATGCTTCAGGCCAAGACCGGTCAGAAACTATCCCTGGAAAAACCCAAGCCGGAAAAGCCGAAACCCGTCCAGATCCCCGCCGAGATATTGGATAGTTACACCGGCCTTTATTCAGCCTTTGGACAAGCCACCCCCATCACGAGGAACGGGGACCATCTCACCGGTAAATTCTTCGATTACCAATTCGACCTCATCCCCATCGGGGAAAAGCTCCTGATGCCCCGTTTCACTTTTCTCTTCCTATTCCCCATCGACTTCCCGCAGTTCCCCTTGGAACTCACCGAGGTGGACGGGCAACAGGTCGCCGTCTTGCGGGGACTTCCCTTTCCCATACCCCTTCTCAAGATCACCCCGCCCGAGATACCCGAAGCCTGGAAAGCGCGCTTGGGGGCTTATAGCTTGGATGACCCTGATGAACAGATCGTGCTCAGCAATATCTCCTTGGAGATACGCAACGGCCTTTTGACGGCCGTCTCGAAGCTGGAGATCAAACCCTTTGAATTCAAGGCGGACCATCTGGCTTCGGGACTTCTTCCGGTCTCGGACAATGACGCGGTCATCGCGGGTCTCTTCTATGGGGATGGGGGAACTTTGCATGCCTTGGATGAGGACGGCCAAACCCATATCTTTTATTCGGGTTATGGCTTCACCAAAAAAGCGGTTCCTCAAGGAACTATTACACCCAGCCCAACCCCTTAGGATTTCCCGCTTTTCCCCTTTGCGCTCCTGCGGTTAGGATGAAGGACGTTTCGCACCTCTCATCAGGAGACCTTATGAAAAAGCTTTCCGTATTTTTAGCCTTTATCCTTTTCGCTTTCAAATTTTCGGTCGTTGAAGGTTCTCCCTCCCTTATCCCTCTTCCCGCCCAGATCACTTCGCAGGATGGGCAATTTGCCATCAACGCTGATTTTTCTACTGTCGTCCAAGGTCCCAAAGAATCTCGTGTGGAAAAGGCTGTCGCTCGTTTCATGGACCGCTTCACGAAAAGGACCGGAGTTTCTTTCGCCAATAGTCCCTCCTCCCCGGAAAAAGCAGCTCTCGTTATTACTTTCAAAGAAAAGGGCCTCCCGGTCCAATCCTTCCGCGAGGACGAGTCTTACAAACTGGTCATCACTCCGGACCAGATCAAACTGAACGCGTTGAATCCTTTGGGTGTCATGCATGGTTTAGAAACCCTTCTTCAATTAGTAGAAGTGAAAGATAAAATCGCTTCCGTCCCTTGCGTGACCATCGACGACAAACCCCGCTTCGCCTGGCGTGGGCTTCTCTTGGACGCCTGCCGTCATTGGATGCCCGTTCCGGTTGTGGAACGCAACTTGGACGGCATGGCCGAGGCCAAGATGAACGTCCTGCACTGGCATCTTTCGGAGAACCAGGGCTTCCGCGTGGAAAGTAAGCTCTATCCCAAGCTCCAGGAGATGGGGGGCGAGGGAAATTTCTATACCCAAGAACAGTTGAAGGACGTCATCGCTTACGCCCGTGACCGCGGTATCCGCGTGGTGCCGGAATTCGACATACCCGGCCATTCCACGGCTTGGCTGGTGGGTTATCCCGAACTGGCCGCCGCTCCCGGCCCTTTCCAAGTGGACCATAAATACGGCGTCTTGGACGGCTGTATGGACCCCACCAAGGAAGAGGTCTACCAGTTACTCGATGGTTTCATCGGCGAGATGGCCGCCCTTTTCCCCGACGATTATTTCCACATCGGCGGGGACGAGGTGAATGGGAAGTGGTGGAACGAGAACCCCAAGATCCAAGCCTTTATGGTCTCCCATGGCTTCAAGACCAACGATGACCTGCAGGCCTATTTCAACGGCCGCATCCTGAAGATCCTCACCAACCACCATAAAAAGATGGAAGGCTGGGACGAGATCCTCCACCCGGACCTTCCCAAGACCATCGTGGTGCAATCCTGGCGCGGGCCGGAAAGCCTGGTGACCGCCGCTCAGAAAGGTTATGACACCATTCTTTCTAGCGGTTGGTACCTAGACCTCGCCCAGCCTGCGTCGGATCACTATGCGGTGGACCCTCTGCCCGTTCCCACAGGTACGCCAACGCTCAACTCCGAACAAACCTCCCATGTTTTGGGCGGGGAGGCCTGCATGTGGGCCGAACTGGTCGACCAAAACAATGTGGATACCCGCCTTTGGCCCCGCACGTTAGCGGTGGCGGAGCGACTTTGGTCTCCTGCTTCCACAACTGATTTGGCTAGTTTCTACGATCGTATGGAAGTGGAAAGCGGACGCCTGGCAGACCTGGGGCTGACCCACCTTTCCTATCCCAAAGTGCTCTGTAAGGAATTGGTAGGTGAAGAGATGGCTCCCTCGCTGGAGCTTTTGGCCGGTACCCTCGAGCCGCTCAAGTACTACAAACGCCATCGCACTCGGGATTATGGACCCCAGATCCCCATGGACCGCCTGACCGACGCCGTGGCTCCGGAAAGCTTGGTGGCCCGCCATTTGACCAGCCAAGTGAACGCTTATTTGAAGGACTCAGCTTCCTTCAAAGACTCCTCGGACCTCGAAAAGCTTCTAACTAGTTGGCGGGATAACGATAAGGCCCTGGGGCCGGCGCTTTTGAAGTCCGATAAGACAGCGGAGAATGCCACTCTCTCCCAAGACCTGGCTCAGGCCTCCCAAGTGGGATTGGACGCCATCGCCTTTCTCAAAAAGGGAAAAACCGCTCCCGCTTCCTGGCTGGACAAGGCGACCAAGACTTTGGAGAAGACCCAGGAAGTCCACGTGGATCTCCAATTGGCCATAGTTCCACCCATCCGCAAGCTGGCCCTTGCCGCCGCCCAACAGGACAAGCTCAAGGATATGAAGGTAGAGGATTGGAACAAATCCCTGGACGATCAAGTGACGAAAGCCATTCCCAAACCGCAGAAATGGTAAGGATTACGGGAGTTATTCGTTGGTTCGAGTCCAACTCGAGGAAACATTAATTTGAATAATTACCCGCCGCCTTACACAGTTAGCATACTTAAAGCAATTCGGATGCGAATCGAACAGACTTATTATTGTTTTAAACGCGTGGAAGAAATATTTGGTTTATTTTCATACAGAACCGAAGAACCCTCCGAATTCAACCGCCAATACGAAATAGTTAATCAATTTTATATGCCCATCTTTTATATAAATCTTTCGAAATTATTAAGGATTTTTAAAAACGATCCAGATATAGAAAAACTATTAAAATCCACCCCCAAACAAAGAATGGAATTTAGAAAAAAGGTAAGAGATGTTTTTGCAAAATCATTTGAATACGATGAATATGATAATACGGCCTACGAATACTTTCGGAATTCTAATGTCTATTTGTTCGAGGAGTTTGAAGCAATATTGGAATATTTCCGATCTCTTTTAAAAAAGCTCGACCTTAATATTAGTGAAAATTTTGAATCTAATTTGAATAGCATTGATAATTATTGGTATAAAAATCGAATTAATATCGAAAAACTTAAAATGTAGGGGTTCGCAAATCGTACAGAATGAGGAGTCAAAAAAGGCTGAACGGAGAAATAAAATTTTAAAAAAATTGCTACTGACTATTTCATTGGGAATCTTTTCATCTCTCTTCTTTCCCTTAATCCAAGCCACGGGTAAATCTCCTGGCGAAAATGGACCGGTTCACCTTTCTGATTTTCCACCCCAAGACCTTCCAACCTCAAATGATCGCGAAAACCTAATAGGGGAATCCGCAAAGAATTTTTATTACGGCATTGGGGTTCCTATTGATTATACAAAAGCTCGTTGTGCCGCCATGACCGAATTGGACTCAAAGGATTTTCAAAATGTGATGGCTGAAAACGAATACTTTTTTACTCCATCGGCAATACTAATGATGATTTATGCAAATGGATTTGGTGTCCATAAAGATATCGAGCTTAGTGTTCGGTTAGCTCAGTTTAATGTGCCAGGAACACCAACCGAAATTGATGAGCGTATTAAACATTTAAAACGAATGAATTCCTTTTTTCATGGTGTTTTTGATGTCTGCGATGATGTTCTAAGTGATTCTGGAAACCGAACTATATGCGAAAAAGATCACGGGATTGATAACGGGATAAGAGAAATGCTTCCTTATGACATACAATCAAAACTCCCGGATGAAAAAAAGTGGACCCCAGACCAAATTAAAGCCTTTAATGAATTGGAAAAAGCTGGCAACAATTATTTCTCAAGAAGAATTTATTTAGAACTGTTTCTAAATGGCATAGGATCCGGGACCGCCCGCACCGAATATTCAAAGGACGAAACAAACCAGTTAGAAAATCATTTCTTAGAAATATTGAGACTCTTGGAAAATGGGAAGTTTCCGAGTTATTCACAATCGACGTATTCAAAGGCCGATTCAGCCTTAAAACATGACTATTCCCAGATATTAAAATTGAAAGATTTCGATAGTTATGACAAAAGTACACCTGTTGTAGTCCGGGTAGTACAACGGAGATGGATTGCCTATCGAGAAGCATGGGTGCAATTTGCGGCCCTACGCTACCCCAAAGTTTCGAGTGACAGTTTGCGGAAAGTGCTAACGGATGTCCGTGATGCCCAATTATTGAGGATACTCACCCCTTCGCTTTAAAGTGCGTTTTATAAGAAATTTGATAGTTCGCAATTCATTCGGAATAGTGAACCATGAAAATCACCCAAACCCTTTACGTTCATAAGGTCCATCACTGGCGGGCGTGGCTGAAGAAGAACCACATAACCGCCAAAGAGATATGGCTCGTCTATTACAAGAAAGACAGTAATAAACCTCGCATTGCCTATAACGACGCGGTGGACGAGGCCATGTGTTTCGGTTGGATCGATTCCACGGTCAAAACAATCGATAAGCACCGCTATTGCCAGCGTTTTTCTCCCCGCCGCAAGGGTTCCCCCACTTCCGAAATGAACAAACATCGGGCTATCCGCATGATCAAGGAAAAGCGGATGACCCCCGCGGGTTTAGCGGCTTTGGAAGGTACTCTCGGAAAAGGTGCTAAGGTTCATAAAGGGAAAATCCACCACATCGAAAGCTTCAAAATGCCTTATTTCGTGGAAAGGACCTTGAAGACAAAGGGCAACGCCTGGGAAAACTTCAAGAAATTCCCCCTGCCCTACAAACGCATCCGGGTGGGCTGGATCGTGGCGACCCGCAAAGAAGACGTTCGAAAGACACGTTTGGATTATTTCGTGAAGATGACCGCCCAGAACAAGCGGTTCGGAATGATTCAAAAATAAAAAAATTTATTTGCTGTCATTGCGAGGAGTGCCCCGCGCATAGCGGGGCGGTCACGACGCGGCAACCTCAGTTTAAATAAGCCTTTTCCCAAGGAAGTTTATTTTGGAACTGGGGTTGCTTCGTCATAACCGACCGCCTATTCGGCGGTCATTCCTCGCAATGACGGCTATTCAAAATCAATTAAACCGCTAAAGCCTCTAATGCCTTCGCTAAGGTCGGTTTGAAATTGTCCTTGCCGATCTTGTCCACCTTCTTGGCCTTCTGCAAAACCGACAAAGGCTGGGGTTGGACCGCCGCTAAGATAAGCCGCGTTCCGCGAGACTCACAGCGTTTCCGGATATCCCGAACGGTCTTGAGGCCTGTCGAATCCATGTAAAAAACCCCGGCCATGTCCAACACCAGGGCCCGTGGCGTATTGAAAAGCGTTTGTTCCACATCCAATAACTTCTCTACCGCACCGAAGAAGAATCCACCGTTGATGGAATAAACCTCCACACCTGGGGGTGTTGGGGATTTTTCTTTTCGCTCGTCGTCCCTCTCATGCGTCAGGGCTTTCACTTCGCTCAAGGACGCCACGTTCCGCATGAAAAGGAAAGCCGCCAAGACCATTCCCACCCCCACGGCCATGGTCAGGTCCACGAACACTGTTAAAAAGAAGGTCGTCAAAAGCACCGCCACGTCGCTCAGAGGGCCCGTCAGGATGAACTTGAAGGAATGCCATTCGGACATGTGGTAACAAACCACGACCAAAACACCCGCAAGAGCGGCCAAGGGAACATGGGCGGCTAAAGGCCCGGCCGAAAACAAAATAATGAGCAAGACTACCGCGTGGATCATGCCCGCCATGGGTGTGCGGCCCCCATTACGGACGTTGGTGGCGGTGCGGGCGATGGCTCCGGTGGCTGGGATGCCGCCGAAGACTGGGGAAAGACAATTAGCGATGCCTTGGGCCACCAGTTCCATGTTGGACTTGTGGCGCCCGCCGATCATGCCATCGGCCACCACCGCGCAAAGGAGCGACTCAATGGCCGCCAGCGCCGCCACGGTGAAAGCCGAGGGCAGGAGAAGTTTCACCTGGGCCAAGGACGGTAGGACGAATTGGGGATGGGGCAAGCCTTGCGGGATGCCTCCAAAACGGGACGCGATGGTTTCCACCGGCCAGTGTCCCCAGGAAACGGCCAGGGACGTCACGACCAGGGCCACGATGGAGCCGGGCACCTTGAATTGGCGGGGCCAAAGGAAAATACAAGCCACCGTGAATAGACCCACGCCCAGGGCGAAAAAATTCACAGTGGAAAAGGCGTTTCCGTAGGCGGCCCATTTGTCCAAGAAGTCCGCTGGGACGGAGGGCATGGCAAGGCCGAAGAAGTCCTTCACTTGGCTGCTGAGGATGACCACCGCGATACCTGAGGTAAAACCCGTGATGACCGGATAAGGGATGTATTTGACCAGGGTTCCCATACGGGCCAACCCCATGACGATAAGGATGAGACCCGCCAGACCCGTAGCGATGGCCAACCCCTCATAGCCGAATTTGGCCACGATGCCCGCCACGATGACGATGAAGGCCCCCGTGGGCCCGCCGATGGCCACCCGGCTGCCGCTCAAAGCCGAAATGAGGAACCCCGCTACCACGGCCGTATAAAGCCCCCGCTCCGGCGGCAGGCCGCAAGCGATGGAAAAGGCCATGGCCAGAGGCAGTGCCACTAGTCCCACCACGATGCCCGCCAAGAGGTCGGAACGGAATTGTTTCCAGGAGTAATCGCGCAGGCAGACGATGGATTTAGGAATGAACATGGGACACCTTCAAACTAAGGATCTTATAAAAGACCTGTGAAACTATGATGAATCAGATGAATAGAGATAAAAACGTATTTCTTCATCTTTTTCATCTCATTTATCAGAGTTCCAATGGTTTTTTGGATTCTATCAAAAAAACAAAAGCCAACGGGGTCCGTTGGCTTTCCAAAATTCAGAATTAAAAATTAAGAATTCAAAATTGCTGTTTTAGCTGCTGAACTGCGCCTTGACGGCCAATATCTTCTCGATGTTGTCGGTGAAGGCCTGCACCACTTGGGCATCGAAATGGCGCCCCGAGCCCTCTTTGATGATCTTCATGGATTCTTCCAATGAGAAAGCCGGCTTGTAACAGCGCTTGCTGGTCAAAGCGTCGAACACGTCGGCCAGGGCCACGATACGGCCCGACAAGGGGATGCTTTCTCCCTTGAGGCCCCGTGGATAGCCCGTGCCGTCGAATTTCTCATGGTGGGTCAAGGCGATGACCTCAGAGACCCGCAGGAGCTCAGCCTTGGCGTTCTCCAATATCTTGGCGCCGAACACCGTGTGGTTTTGCATTTCCTTGAACTCGGCGGGAGTCAGCTTGCCGGGCTTCATCAGGATGGAATCGGGCACACCCAATTTTCCGATGTCATGCATGGGGGAAGCGTAGCGGATGCTTTCCACCTCGGGGGCGGAGAGGCCCAGCCCCTCGGCCAAGATGGCTGAGTAGCGGCTCATGCGATGGATGTGAGCGGCGGTGTCGTCGTCCTTGTACTCGGCGGCGATGGACAGGCGGAAAATGGTGTCCAGATACGCTTCCTTGAGTTCCTGCGTGAGCATAGTGTTCTTGATGGCGATGGCGGCCTGGCTGGCCAGGGATAGCACCAGGTTCTCGTAGTGCTTATCGAAGGGGATGATGTTCTTTTTCTTGCGGGCGTTGATGAGCTGGATGACCCCCACCACGTTGCCCGAGGCGTCCTTCATGGGGACGATGAGCATGCTCTTGGTGCGGTAGTTGTTCTTCTCGTCGAAGGAACGGTTGAACTTGAATTCCTTGCCCGCGGGGATCTTATAGGCGTCGGGGATGTTGAGGACCTTGGCCGTCACGCCCACGTAACCCGCTAGGGAGCTCTTGTCCAAGGACACGTAGAACCCAGTAAAGGTGGAAGGAATCACTTCCATGGTCTTCTTGGCCTTCATCTCGGCTTTGCGGCGGGCATCCATCACGTCGTTCTGGGTCACGGAAAAGCGAAGCTGTTCGCCCTCGCGCACGTAAAGACTGCCGGCTTCGGCGTTGGTGAACTGGCGGCTTTCGGTGAGGACCAGGGTCAGGAGCTGGTTGAGGTCCTGCTCCTTGGAAAGGGCCATGCCGATCTTATTGAGGGCCATGAGCTGTTCTTGGAGGCCGCGGGCGCTGACGTTGGGAGACATGAACCTTCCTTCTTTGGGATGTCGTTGGAGCCCGGTTTAGGCCGGGGCTATTAAAGTAACCCCGAAAGGGGCCGATGACAAGGCCCGCCTAGGGCCTAATTACAGCCTTTTGCGCATCGCCGGTGGGATGGCCGTGGGTTTTAACTTCTCGTTCACAAAGACCAGCACCTGCTTGGCGTCGGCGATAAGCCGCTTGGAGCCTTTGAGGCGGAACTCGTAGGCCAGGGTCAAGGAACTGGTGCCCACCCGTTCCACCCAACCAGTCCCCAGCATCACATCCTCGAACCGGGCTGGTGAACGGTAATTGATCTCCACCCGCGCCATGACGTTCCACAACTTGGCCGAGCGCACTTGTTTGAAGGTGAAGCCGTATTTCTTGGAAAGGGCGTAACGCACACGCTCCAGGAAACGGATGAACTCGGTGTTGTTGACGATGCCCACATAGTCCGTCTCGAAGGACATGATGGGCAATTCGATGGTGACCGTACGGGGTTTGGGCATGCGGGAAGTATAAACCTCGCCAGGCTTTGAATGCCACCCTTCTTCCCGATAATGTCCGAATTGGAAAAAGCTGTCATCGCGAGAACGACCGAAGGGAGGGCGTGGCGATCCAAACTTCCACAAAAGGCCTTTCCTGGGACCGGTTCGGATTTACGCGTCGGCCCGAAAAGCGGGCCTCCTCGCAATGGCATCGACGGATACACCATCTCTTCTTTGGTCTTTCTTTTCTTTTTCACTTTCCATTAGATTGTCCCTAGGTTCAAAGGAGGATCGCATGCGCAAAAGGAAATTGGGCCGGCAGGGTTTGGAAGTCTCCGAATTGGGTTTGGGCTGCATGGGCATGAGCTTCGCTTATCACACGGTGGAGGAGAAGGCCTGCCTGGAGGTCTTGGACCGTTCCTTAGAGTTGGGCATCAACTTTTGGGACACCGCTGAGGCTTACGGCCCTTTCAAGAACGAGGAACTATTGGCCCGTTCGCTTAAGGGGCGCCGAGACCGCGTGGTGCTGGCCACCAAAGTTGCCTGGCGGGACGGCGTTTCCAAACCTGAGAACCTGGACGGCTCGGCTGCGGCCATCCAAAAGGCCGTGGAAGGCTGCCTCAAGCGTCTTCAAACATCCGTCATTGACCTCTTATACCTGCACCGGATGGACCCCAAGACCCCCATCGAGGAATCGGTAGGCGCCATGGCCCAACTGGTCAAGCAAGGCAAAGTCCGTTACATCGGTTTGAGTGAAGTGGGTCCTAACACCTTGCGCCGCGCCCACGCCGTTCATCCCCTCACCTGTCTGCAAAGCGAATATTCCCTTTGGGAGACCGCCATCGAGGAAAAGATCCTGCCCACCTTGCGGGAATTGGGTATCGGACTGGTCCCCTTCAGCCCCGTGGGCCGTGGTTTCCTCACCGGCGCCCTCAAGCGCTTCGAGGATTTCGCCCCCACCGACATGCGCCGCAACTTGCCCCGTTTCCAGGGGGACAACTTCAAGGAGAACTTGAAATTGGTCGAAGAGGTGGACAAGTTGGCGAAAGCCAAAGGCGCCACGTCGACCCAGGCCGCCCTGGCCTGGTTGCTTCACCAAGGGGAAGATGTGGTGCCCATCCCCGGCACGACTCACGTAGAGCATTTGGAGGAGAACGTGGCCGCCTGCGATATCCATTTCACGCAAGAGGACTTCAAGAACGTCGCCGCCATCCTTTCCCGGTTCCGGGTCTCCGGAGCGCGCTATGGGGAAGCCATGGCCAAGATGGTGAATCTCGATTAAAGGAATAGGTTCTAAATTAAGGGAAAATCCTAGGGAACTTTTCCCCGGGAGCTGGGTCTCATGACTTGTGGGGGCACCAAGCCGTTCAAAGCCTCCCCAAGGAGAAATGTCATGAGATTCAAGAAAGAGTTTTTAGTCCTAGCGTTGGCCCTGGCGGCCACGAGCGTCCAAGCCGCCAATAAAGATTTCAACGTGAAGTACCTGCTGGCCATCCAGCAAGACGGCCAGCTTTTGCATGAGGCCCGTCATCAGAATTATGGCTTCCGCGTGGAGATTGTGGACGACTCCCAAGGCATCAAGTCCGAGGCGTCCAAGAACGGGCGCCCTTACGTGACGGCCTATAAGGGGGAACGCTACTCGGTAAGGCTTTATAACCCCCTGCCGGTGCGGGTGGCGGTGAACCTGACGGTGGACGGCCTCAATTCCATCACGGGCAAGCCCAGCGGAATCGCGGATGGCGAGAAATGGATGATCGACCCTTATAGCTCGGTCACCATTCCCGGCTGGCAGGTCAGCGGCGGGGACGCCCGGCGCTTCTTCTTCACGGACAAACCCAAGTCCTACGCCAAATGGCAGGGCGAGAACCTGGGCAAGGACCTGGCCGCCAACTGCGGCGTCATCGGCGCGGCTTACTTCTGGAACCAAGAAGAGTTGGACCAGTATTACGACGCCCATCCCCTCTACCGTTACACTCAAAACTTGATGCCCTATGACACCCTTCGCGCGAAGAAAAGCGCGCGGATGGACTGCGCCGAACCAGCCGCCAGCGGAATGGGGGCTATGGAAAAGGAAATGAGGCCAGAAGCGGCTCCGGCTCCCAAGGAAGAAGCTGGGACAGGTATGGGAGAGCGCGAATCCCACCCGACTTACCAAGTGGACTTCACTTACAACATGGGGATGTATTCACCCAAACAAGCGGTCATCATTTACTACGGCTTCGACGAAGCCCCGGTCCCCAATCCCTTCCCGGAATTGGGCTACGCTCCTGAAATGAACTGATACCGCTCCGGCTTGTCCCCCGAAGCCCTTGGGCGTAGGGGGAAGATGCCTAGGTAATTTAGTCACAAACCAAAACTTGCAATTTGCGTGCGCTAACCCGATAGAGGGATTAGCGCACTTTTTTTATTCCAGAAGGATCCAGGTTAAACCACCCTCATTCGTGAGGAAACCGGTTACAGCGGAAAGCACGGATTTGGAACAGCGAGGTTGTCTCGCAGGAATAAAATAGAGCTAGGAAGTGAGGGTTAAACCTCGATTGCTTCCCTACCTGCCCCAAAGGATTTTCCCCTTTTTCGGCGCCCAGATCGGTCACCATCCAAAGGCCCTGCCCGGCTGAAGAATTCTTCTTCCGGAGGGTCCCATGACACAGCACAAGTTTTTCATCCTGACATTTCCCCTTTTGTTGTCCTGCATCCTTTCTTTTCCGGTCTTAAATATGAAAGCGCTTGCTGAGGGAGGTCCCAACAGCGGCGACTATCTAGCCTACTGTTATGCCCACCCAAGCCACAAAATGCTGCACGTGGGTTCCACCTTCGTCATTTACACGCTTGTCTATCAGGCGGGGGGAAGGACCGGCGAGGCACAGACCTTGGCCCTGCTTTCGGCCATGGGAGCGGGTTTGGCCAAGGAAAGTATGGACTTGAGTTTGCGGGAACCACTGGTCAACGGCTTGGGAGATCTGTTCTTCTGGGACGCGGCGGGAACGGCCTTGGGATTTTTCCTGGAAGGTTCGCCCATCGTGGTACGGGACCGATCCTTGGCCTTGAAGTTGAAGTTTTAATTCGGAATTTTTACTTTTTCAGGAAGGTCTCGTAACCCTTCAACATCTTCGCGATGGAATTACCCTTGCGTAGGAATGAAGTACCGATGAGGGCGGCGGAAAAACCATGCTGGCGCAATGGCTTGAGTTCCTCGGGACGGCTGATGCCGCTTTCGGCAATAACGGTCTTCTTGCCTGGCAGCAGGTGGCTTAAAACCCGGACGAGTTCGAAATGGGCCTGCAGGTCCGTCGTGAGGTCTTTGCGGCCCGTGGTTTGGCGGCTGCTCTTTTGGTAGGTCTTGGCGCTTTCTTTGAACTTCCGCGAATTGATCCCGAATATCGGATAACCCTTGGGAATGAAATTCTTTTGAGGAGGCGCTTCGGCGCCGAACTCAATGAGCACTTCCAGCCCCAGCCCCGTGGCCATGTCGAAAAGCCCTCGAAGACGAGCGGGGTCCTTGCGATGTACGGAAGCCATGAGAAGCAGGGCGTCGGCCCCATAAGCCTTGGCTTCCCAGATTTGGTACTCGTCGAAGATGAAGTCTTTACGAAGAAGGGGTTTGGTGGTCTTTTTGCGGTAGTCCCTTAACTTCTCCAATGAACCCCCGAAGAATTTGGCGTCGGTGAGTACCGAAATGCCCCGCACGACCACAGAAGCCTGATAAAGAGAAATGGCCCGGCGCACGTTTGAGGGGTCCATTGAACCCATGCTGGGGGATTTGGCCTTGATCTCAGCGATGAGCCCGAATTTTTGTAGGGC
>CAZLND010000018.1:0-6216 GCA_964560635.1 uncultured bacterium
AAGAACGCCTGGCCGCGGAAAAGGAGAACGCCCGACTGGCTTCCCACGGCGCACGGGTCCTGGCGGTGGCGGCCCGGGACGGGAAGGCCTTCAGCGGGAAAAGGGTGGAGGATGAGCGGCAACTCAAGTTCCTCGGCCTGCTGGCCTTCAAGGACCCCCTTCGTCCCGAAGTGCCCGGCGCGGTGGAGCTGTGCCAAAGGGCTGGCATTCGTGTCAAGATCATCACGGGAGACCATCTGCTGACGGCCCACGCCATCGCCGACGCGGCCGGCATCCTTCATGAACCCGAGGACTTGATGAACGGCGGGGCGTTGGAAAAACTTTCCCCGGAAGAGTTGGTCCGAAAAGTAAGGAAGGGGGTGGTCTTCGCCCGGGTCCAGCCGGCCCAAAAATACGCCATTGTGGAAGCTCTGCAGAAGTCAGGGGAAGTGGTGGCCATGACCGGGGACGGTATCAACGACGCGCCCGCATTGAAAAAAGCCGATATCGGCATCGCTATGGGGCTTAAGGGCACCGAGGTGGCCCGGGCTTCGGCCAGCATGGTACTGCTTTCGGACAGCTTTGCCGCCATCGTGGCCACCGTGGAGGAGGGCCGCCGCATCTTCGCCAATATCCAACGCTCCTTTCTTTTTCTCGTGGCGTTCCATATCCCCATTGTGGCCTTGGCCCTTGTTTGTCCCCTGTTGGGATATCCCCTCTTTTATCTTCCGGTACATCTGGTCTGGTTGGAAATGATCGTTCATCCGGTCTCGGCACTCATCTTCGAGGCGGAGCCCGCGCCGCCGGACATGATGTCAAAACCACCGCGGGACCCCCGGGCGTCTCTCCTTTCGCGGGGTTCGGTCATCCTTTCGGTGTTTTCGGGGACATTCCTTTCCGGGGCGGTCCTTACCTTTTATTTGTATAGCCTTCCCATGGGGGTCGTTCACGCCAGGAGCGCCGGGCTCGCGACCTTGATACTGGGAAGTTTGCTCCTGGTCTTTTCCGAGCGGGCGATGGAACAAGCTTGGTGGAAAATGCCTTTCCCCTCCACCGCGCGGTTCTGGGTCGTGTGGCTTGCGGTTGCCCTAAGCCTTCCCGTTATCATGGAAACTCCTTGGTTGGAAAGCGTCTTTCAAGTGGAACGGCTTTCTTTGGGGGATTGGGGCCGTGCCGCCCTTTTAGCCTTCGCAACGGTGGGTTGGAGGATGTTCGGGTTGGGGAAAAAGGAGGCGGGTCATGCCTGAGTGGCTTCAATGGCTCCTGGGCAACTATGGCTACCCGGTCCTATTCCTGGCGGTCTTCTTGAACAACGCCGGGCTTCCCATCCCCGGGGATACGATGGTACTTGGCTGCGGATTCCTGGCCGAGGACGGTTTGCTTTCCTTGGGCTGGGTCATCTTCCTGGCGACCCTGGCTTGTTTTTCCGGCGGCACCTTCGGTTATTGGGTGGGCCGGAAATTGGGACGAAAGCTCATCCTTCGCTCCCGGTTGCTCCACTTGACGCCGGAAAAAGTGGAACAGATGGACCGTTTTTTCCACAAGCATGGGCCTAAGACCATCTTTTTCAGCCGGTTCGTGGCCTTGCTCCATCCGGTGACCGGTATCCTGGCGGGCATCGGCAAGACGCCCTTCCTTCCGTTCCTGGCCTATAACCTGGCGGGCTCGGTGGCTTACGCCGTTTGTTATTCCTTGGTGGGATATTTCTTCGGAGAAAGCTGGGAAGCCTTGAAGTCGTGGGTGGGGAGGGGCGCCCTTTACGGTCTGGCGTTGTTGGTGGTTTTCATCCTGCTGACCTTGCTCTTGCGGCGTCCCCTCGCCGCCCTTTTTGCCCATCAAGCCGGAAAAGGCCCTAAAACCTTGAATTGGTTCTCTGAGCTCCGTCATAAAATTTTTAAAACCCTCAAGCTATAAATAAACGGAAGGATCAAAAACCTTCAGAACCCGTTCCAAGGAGGGCCTTTATGATGGACCTGGACACTACGAAAACCCTCGCCCAGCTGGTCAATGAAAACCCCGAATTCCTGATGGTCTTCGAGAAACTCCGTTTCCGATACGACTTGGCCCAGGACATCACCATCGGGGAAGCGCTGGCCCTGCGGAACCTCCAGATGTCGGACCTGATGGATTGTCTGGAGGATTGCGAGCGGGAAGC
This sequence comes from uncultured bacterium, assembly GCA_964560635.1. Classification (GTDB taxonomy): domain Bacteria; phylum Oederibacteriota; class Muellerivitia; order Muellerivitales; family Muellerivitaceae; genus CAZLND01. The sequence goes on from CAZLND010000018.1 coordinate 2,135, forward strand.
CCGGTTCATGGATCCGAAGGACCTCCAGGTCTACGATATCCCCCAACTACTTGGTTATATCGTTTTCGTGCATCACGGCTATATGGAACGGGAGCTTCCCCGATTGGAGGAGAATCTCCACGAGGCCATCCGGAAGGATGGACCGGACCATCCGGAGCTGATGGAGTTGGCGCCCCTTTTCCGGAACTTCCGGGAGGTCTTGGAATTGCACATGAAGGAAGAGGAACGGCATCTTTTCCCCTTCTTTCTTTTCTTGGCCTCGCCTTCCCAATCCCACCGGTTCAGTTTGGGCGGAGTGGTCCGCCTCATTGAGGCCTTCGAGGACGGGGATGAGGAGATCGAAAGCCACCTGGAACAAATACGGCTCAAGACCCGGAACTACCACGTGCCCTTGGGCGCAGGGAAAGCCACCCAGGACCTGTTCCACCACCTTTCCCGGATGGAATTCGAGCTTCGCCGGCACATGAACGTGGAGAACAACATCCTTTTCCCCAAGGTGACCGCCCTGGAACGGGAGCAAACCCAGGTCGGGCTGAAGAATTAAGTTCGCGCCAAGAGGTGTCCCGCGCGTCACAGTGATTTTGTCAGACCCTCATTTATGATTTAAATCATCAAGGTTTGGGCCGGCCCCGGCCTAGAATTATTTTCCACCTGCGGGTGGAACTATGCCTGAAGCACAGGATCGAAATCCAAATCCGGAGAAAACCATTCATGAGAGAACCATTGATCATTCAAGGCGGTATGGGAGCGGGTGTTTCCAGCTGGAAGCTGGCTAAGGCCGTTTCCCAAGCCGGGCAATTATGGGTCGTGTCCGGGACGGCGTTGGAAAATATCCTTTCCCGGCGCCTCCAGATGGGCGACCTAGACGGGTCGGTGCGCCGGGCCCTCAGCTTTTTCCCGGACCCGGCCGTGACCTGGCGGGTCCTCAATCGTTATTTCATCCCCCGGGGCAAGGATCGGAACGTTCCCTTCAAGAATCCCCCGATGTTCACCCAGAAACCGTCCCAAGAATTATTGGAGTTGACGATCGCCGCGAATTTCGTGGAGGTCTTCCTGGCCAAGGAGGGGCATTCGGGAGCGGTAGGCATCAACTATCTTGAGAAGATCCAGCTTCCTACCCTGCCGTCTTTATATGGGGCTCTCTTGGCTGGCGTGGATTACGTGCTCATGGGGGCGGGGATTCCCCGGGCCATTCCCGGCATCCTGGACCAACTGGCCCTGAGCCAAGAAGTCTCCCTTAAACTCAATGTCCAAGGCGCGGGAACGGAAGACTCTTACCTGATCCAATTCGATCCCCGGAGCATCCTGGGGGTCCGAGTGCCGCCCTTGAGGCGTCCCAAGTTCCTGGCCATCGTGGCTTCGGAGGTCTTGGCGGCCACCCTGGCCAAAAAGTCTTCGGGACGCGTGGACGGTTTCGTGGTGGAGGGCCCCACGGCGGGCGGCCACAACGCCCCACCCCGGGGAACGGCCCAATTCAACGAAAAAGGAGAGCCGCTTTACGGTCCCAAGGACGAGGTGGACCCCGCGGCCATCCAAAAATTGGGACTGCCTTTCTGGTTGGCCGGATCCTACGGCGATCCTGAAAAGTTGAAAGAAGCCATCGAGTTGGGCGCCACGGGCGTGCAGGTGGGAACGCTTTTCGCCTATTGCGAGGAGTCGGGCCTGACCGATGAATTGAAAAAGCGGGTTTTTGACCGGGTGCTGGAAGACCGGGCGGAAGTCTTCACGGATCCCGTGGCTTCTCCCACGGGTTTTCCTTTCAAGGTCGTTCAATTGGAAGGGACCCAATCCGAAAAGTCCGTTTACGAGGGACGGACAAGGATCTGCGACCTGGGTTACCTGCGGTCGCTTTTCAAACGCAAGGATGGGTCCTTGGGTTACCGTTGCCCGGGGGAACCGGTGGGAACCTACTTCCAAAAAGAAGGAAAGGTCGAGGATACCCCGGGGCGCAAGTGTCTCTGCAACAGCCTCTTGGCCAATGTTGGGCTTGCCCAAACCCAAAGGGACGGGCGTGTGGAAAGGCCCCTGCTCACCTCGGGGGATGAATTGGGCAAGATCGCCCAGTTCCTCAAGAGTGGGAAGCTTTCCTATTCAGCCGAGGAGGTCATCCAATACCTCTTGGCCGCCTTGCCTAAGGGTTTTGTTCCTTTATGGGTTTGAACAAAGAACCTCTAACAAAACTCAAAAAAGGCAATTTGAACCACCAAGACACAAAGACACCAAGAAAGGCTAAGTAAAGGTTTGGTTTTACTTTGTTTTTCATTCATTTGATTTTAAGTAGTTCTTGGTGCCCTTGGTGCCTTGGTGGTGAAAATAGGTTTAGTTAAGCCTCTCGGTCCCGCTTTCCTTCCTCTGTGAGCCCGGTCATAAACCCGGGATGGCCCTTGTTGTTAAATGAGATCAACAAGGCTCAAGAGGGAGTACCCATGAAGAACGTCGGTCTTTCGGATGCCCGGATCCGTTGGGTATTGGGCTTGTCCCTGTTCGTTTTCTCTTTTTTCTCCGAGGGAGCTTCCCACTGGGTCCTCATGGCGGCCGGGGCAGTTCTTTTGGTGACCGCTTTCCTTCGGTTCTGCCCCATTTGGTTCGGACTGCGCATATCGACCCATCCGCCTTCGCTCATGGATCCCGGCCACCCAAACCCCAGGGGTGCAAGGAAAAGCTACGGCGGACTCCGCCGTATCCCCAAATTAAAACACCGCTGAAGGGAAGGAAGAGGATATGACGAAATTGGACCCGACCCTTCCCGTCGGCCAGATCGCGGTGGAATACCGGGAGTCCATTCCACTGTTCGAAAGATACGGGATCGACTATTACACCCAAGGAAGCCGGAGCCTGAGGGACGCCTGTTACTTGGCCAACGCGGCCCTTCCCGATGTCTTGACGTCACTGGAGAAACTCGAGCCTTCCCGTCAGGAGTGGTACGCCCAGGAAAGGGATTGGCGCGAGGAACCTATGTCCGCCCTCGTGGAACATATCCAAAAGGTCCATCACGTCTTCGCCCGCGCTCAAATGGACCGCATCGAAAACTTGCTGGAACAGATGGCCTCCATTGACAGCGAACGAAGCCCGCATTTTTATGAGTTGCATAAAATTTTCCTGAAGATGGCCGAGGAATTCCGCGACCATATGTTGGAAGAGGAGGAAGTTTTTTTCCCCTATCTGCTCCAGGTGGAAAGAGCCTTGAAAAAGATGGAACCCCTTCCCAGGACCTTCGAGGGATATAACCTGCAGACCCACCCCTTGCGCATCCTCCTTTCGGACCACGGCATGATGGGTTCGGAGTGGCGGGAGATCGAGAAATTGACACACCATTTCGAGGTCCCCTCGGGAGCCAGTCACAGGCTCAAGGAACTTTATGAGGCTTTGAGGGAATTCCAGAAAGACAACCAAAGGCACGTTCACTTGGAGAACAACATCCTTTTTTACCGGGCTATCCGGATGGGATTACTGGACAAAGGTGGGGCGCACCCCCCCACTTCCGAAAAAACCATTCATTAGAGTTGAATCCACATAAAAAGGCGGGTAGCGTGAAGGCCTTATGACATCCGCCTTCCTTTACATGATCTTAAGTGTGGCCGTCGTGAGCCTGCTTTCCCTCATCGGGATTTCCCTCTTGGCCCTCAGCCACAAAGCCTTCCACCAGATCGTCTTTGGTCTGGTAGCTCTGGCGGTTGGCGCTCTCTTCGGCGATTGTTTCCTGCACCTGTTGCCCGAGGCCTATAAAGACGCTTCCCGCAGCACCACGACCTCCCTTTTTGTGATGGCCGGCATCCTGCTTTTCTTCGCCCTGGAGAACTTCCTCCATTGGCGGCACCAACATTCGGATGAACATCAGAAGATCGAGCCTTACGGCTATTTGAACATCCTGGCGGACATGACCCACAATTTCATCGATGGGCTCATCATTGGCGCTTCCTATTTGGTAAGCGTCAAATTAGGGGTGGCCACCACGTTGGCTGTTGTATTGCACGAGATCCCCCATGAGTTCAGCAATTTTGGGGTGCTGGTGAAGTCCGGTTTTACTCGTTGGAGGGCCTTGTTCCTCAATGGCCTGACGGCGCTCACGGCCCTGGTGGGCG
>CAZLND010000018.1:6226-17746 GCA_964560635.1 uncultured bacterium
AGGCATGCGCCGCGCCGTCATCGGACGCAGCGTGCTCCCGGCCCGGGTGGGCGGGATACTGGCCTGGTGGTTGGGGGGAACCACGGGGGGGTTCATCCAGATACTGGTCCCTGTTACGGCGGGCGGATTCATTTATATCGCGGGTTCGGACCTGGTCCCGCAACTGCACCGGGACGTCAGATCCGTCAAAGCCCTCATCCAATTCCTTGCCATCCTGCTGGGTGTGGGGCTTATGTACCTGCTCAAATTGGTCGAATAGAGTCCTGTCGGTTCAATCTTTCCGAAAACTCATCTTCCCCTCAGATAAATATAGGCGGCCAGATCCTTGATCTGGGCCGCGTCAAGGATGTCCTTGAAGGCTTTCATCTTCGCCTCCTGGTTCATCCGGGACGGGTCCTGGATATAGTCCCGAATGAAACCCATATCCCGGTATTTCCCCTCTTCGGAGAGGTCCGTTCGGACCTTGGAATTCCCGCCGCCCAAGTTGTGGCAGTCGGCGCAGTGGGTTTGGAAAAGTTTCGGAGCCTCCGGCGAATAGACCACCCCGCCTAGGCTTTTCAAGTAGGCCACCAACGCCTCAAGGTCCGCGCCCCGGAACCGGATCCTCGCCATTTTGGTTCCCGGTGAGACTTTCGGGGGGTCCTTGAAATGATGGGCCATCCATTCCTGGGTGCGGCGAAGGCCCACGTTATCCAGCCCGGGGCCGACCGTTCCACCTTTCCCGTGAAGGCTATGGCAATAGGAGCAACGGTAATCCTGATAAAGTTGTTTCCCCTTTTGGATCAAGGGGTCCTTGGCGAACGAAGGGAGAACGGCAAAAAAAGAAAATAAGAACGCGACACAAAGAGCGGAACAGAGAACAGGCAGGGACCTTTTTTTCGGGTTTTTCATGGAGCACCTTCCTGTCCTTATTTTGTCAAAACCTAAACCATGATCCTATGACGGTGGTCATCATTGGTTCAGGAAGTCCTATTTACGCCCCATTTAAAATAAAAAGGCCTGGCAGTCCTCAAGGACTGCCAGGCCAAAAAACAAAAACTAAGTTAAAACGAGCTGTTGCAAGGGAAGGGCTGGCCCGTGCAGGGGTTCAACGGTTGCACATCTGGGATCAGCGGCGAGACGAAAACACAAGCCGGAGTGTTGTCGCCGGGAGCGTTTGAAAAGAAAAGAGCGAAGTGTTGGTCCGAATGAAGGGCAGTGTTACCGTCCGCTTGGGTAAAGCTGTCGCCGTTCACATTGAAGGGGAAAGCCCCTCCCTGGCGCTGGCAGGTGACGATGTAATCCACGTGGCCGTCCTCAGGCACCATGATCGATGAAGTGGTGAAATTGAAGATGTTGCCGTTCGTGATGCGGCCCGGAATGGCGTTACAAAGCCCGATCCGGCCGAACCCGCTGAAGTTCACCGTTCCGTTGATCCCGGTTTGGCCGCCCGCCGATGTGGTCACATTGGCGAAGGTGGCGTTCACGAACTGCATGTCGCTGCTGGGCAGGTCCAAGAAGATGCGGACCTGGACCTCGGAAGCGTCGCGCGGGCCGAAATCATTGTTCGTCAACTGGATGTGTACCCGGAAAGCCTGGGACCTCGTGTCCGGTACCGCGTCCACGCTGGCGACCTTCAAGCCCCAACGAGGCGACGGCGCCCTTTGCGCCCAACTGGTCCCGGCGAGCAAGGTCAAAGCGGCCATCCAAAACAAGATCCTTTTTTTCATAAACTTCCTCCCACTAGATTTTTTTGCCGATATCCAAAACTTCAAAAAGTTCAAACATCGGATGGAAAGGGTTTCGGCCCTTTCCGCAACCACATAATCGGATGGACACATCATTGGTTACGGTCGCGGGGTTAAATCGCTGAAAAATTTCGATCGGCGGGAATAAAGCCGGAAGGACAACGATGGACGTGTCTGAATTTGGGCATAAATATTTTATGAGGGACCCAAAGGGTTTGGTTCGGCCGTCGCGAGAAAAAGGCGATGGTGGAAGGTTTGTCTTTTCGGTTAAACGGTGGACAGGGGTGTTCGGGCCGGCCGCGGGGCGGTCGGGGCCTTGCGCCCGGTCTCGAAACGGGCCTCCGGCATCTTCTTGTAGATGTTGTTCAGATGGGTCTTGAGGGTGGCCTTGGAAATGGAAAGCTTTTGGCTGATGGCGGAGTTGTTGAAGCCTTGGAGACGCAATCCGGCGATCTCCGTTTCCCGGCGGCTTAAGTCATGATCCTTGAGGCGCTTGGCCCAGGCCTCGAATTTTTGTTTAAGGGGATAGAACATCACTAACCGGAAGGGAAGGGCGCTGTAAAAAAGGATGTCGAAGAATTCCTTTCCCAAACGCATGTTCTTGAACAGCTGGATGCCGTTCTCCTCCAAGGGTCTTTCTTGTATTTTCTCGCAGGTGTAAACGCAGGTCTGGGGGCACAAGTCTCCCGCGTGGGTGCCGCAAAGTTTTTTACTAGCGGAGTTCTGATAGGTCACAACGTTATTCGACCTCAAAAGGCAGAGGCTTGTGCCGTTCTTCCCGAAAGCTCCCGTGAACCATGAAGCCATTTTCCACCTCCCCGGCTGATTGTAGGCTTTGGTCTCTCCCGCCAAAATGACCCGTCGCTATTAGAAGGCATTTGGACCCGGAGGAATATGATGCAAATCACCCAAAAGCTCTTTGTCCTTTTTGGGAAAGGGGCTTTTTTACTTGTTCTGTTCTTGGCGGGATGCGGCCAGCAAAATCCCCCCCGGTCCTGTGATTGGATCGCCAGCATCCCCGACAGCGAGATGAAACGGAAGGCGGTGGTGGGTTGTACACCCTGCCACGCGTTGGGAATCCCCGTGGCCTTCCGTTTCGACGCCAAAGGTTGGAACGAACAGTACCAAAAGATGCGGAAAATGGACGACGACCTGGAACTGCGTCTGATCCCTTTCCATGACGACATGGAATTGCCCAATTGGCTGGGGGAACATTCCAAACTCCCCCGAGAGGGATTCAAGATCCACGAGGCCCTGTCCGACATCAAGGAATTCCCCCTAGGGGACGCCAAGGGTTTTTACCACGACATGGCCCTCGCCGGAGGGCGGGCTTGGATCGCCGATTATTTCGGTAATAACCTTTATGGGGTTGACCCCGAAACCGGGGCGTTGGAGCAATACCCCATCCCCGCCAAGGTTCCTAAGGGTAAACCGGCCGGAGCCCACGCCATCGACGCGGACGAAGAGGGGAATCTCTGGGTCTGTCTGACCCAAGCCGAACAAGTGGCCCGCTTCGACCCGAAAACCAAGACCTTCCGGATCTATTCGGGTTATCCCAAAGGGGGCAAGGTCCAGTATTTCGTCTTGGACAAGAACCGCTCCATTTATCACGACAAGAACGGTTGTTTCTGGACCACCCATTTTTCCAAGGAGATCCTCTGCCGAACGGATCCGGTGACGGGGAAGATCACGGTTTTCAAAGTGAAGCATCGCGAAGGAATGGAGGAAAATACGATCCATCTTTACGCAGCGGTGGCCGATTCCAAAGGGAAGTTGTGGTTTACCGAGACCCATGGCAACCGTTTGGGCTGGCTGGATCCTTCCACGGGAAAGTCCGAACTTCTGGACATCTTCGTGAGCTGGGCCGGGCCCAAACGCCTGGCCATTGACGACGAGGACCGGCTTTGGATACCCCAATTGGCCTCGGGTCAGATCACCCTTTATGACACCAAGGCCAGGAAGGTGGAAAAAAACCTGCCCCTGCCCATCCCAGGGGACTATGTCTATTGCATCCGGCGCGACCGGTTCACGGGCAACCTTTGGGCCACGGGTTGTGGTTCGGACAGCCTTTACCGCATCGACCCCAAGACCCTCCAATTCACGGTATTCCGCCTCCCCCGCCGGGGCGCCTATACCCGCACCCTAGTCTTCGACGGGAAGGGCAGTGTCTGGACGAATTACGCTTCCATTCCCAATTCCCAGACGATCACTCCTTATCAGTCGGGGTGCATCGTGCGCCTGACGCCGAAGGAATAGGACCATGCCCGCTGCAAGTCTGACCATGCATCATTACACCCCCCGGCAGGAAAGGGCCAACCGGTTGACGGCGGGGATAGGGGCGGTCCTGGTCGCGGCGGGCGTCTCGTTATTGATCGTGATGGCCTGCCTGAAGGGTAATGTCTGGCACATTGTGAGTTTCAGCGTTTACGGCGGGCCCTTGTTCCTGCTTTATCTCATCGCCACGCTTTACCACAGTCTCAAGTCGCCCGGGGCCAAACGATTCTTCGAGATGTTGGACCACTCGGCCATTTTCCTGCTCATTGCCGGGACCTATACCCCCTTTACCTTGGTGACCCTTCGAGGCCCCTGGGGATGGTCGCTCTTCGGGGTGGTGTGGGGGTTGGGGTTGTTAGGCATCGTCTATAAGTTCTTTTGCACGGGGAAGCACCCGGTCTTTTCCACAACGCTCTATATCGGGATGGGTTGGATGGCCTTGCTGGCTTTAAGACCCCTCCTCTCCGCCCTTCCCTGGGGCGGGATGCTCCTGCTGATCTTGGGCGGCGTCAGTTACAGCTTCGGGACGGTTTTTTATCACCGGGAGAAACTTTATTACAGCCACGCGGTTTGGCATCTCTTCGTTTTGGCTGGAAGTCTTTTTCATTACTTGGCCATTTTGTTCTACGTATTGCCCGAAAGGGTTTGAAAGGAAGACCCCATGATCGCTCCTCGGTATTCGCCTCCACGCTGTCTTTTCGTTTATCCCCATTTCACTTCCCAGTCTTTCTGGAACTACCGGGCTACTTGTGAAGTGGTCGGGGCAAAATATCCGGCGGCTCCCTTGGGACTCATCACGGTGGCCGCCATGCTGCCGCCTGGATGGGAAGTAAGGTTGGCCGACCTGAACGCGGAGGAGTTGGACGGACGGGACGTGGAATGGGCCGACATGGTCTTCCTGGGCGGCATGATCGCCCAACAACCGGACCATTTGCATCTCATCGATTATTTCCATTCCATGGGAAAAACGGTCGTGGTGGGGGGGCCGGACGCGACGTCGAGCCCCCATTTGTATGACAAGGCGGATCATTTGGTCCTGGGCGAGGCGGAGATAACCATGCCCCAATTCCTGGCCGATCTCGCCAAGGGCAAAGCGAAACATTCCTACGAAACTGGAGGACTCAAAGCAGCCATGGCGGACAGCCCCACGCCCCGTTTCGACCTTTTGAAGTTCGATAACTATCTCCACGTCGGCATCCAGTGGAACCGGGGATGCCCCTTCATGTGCGAGTTCTGCGACATCATCGAGCTTTTCGGACGCATACCCCGGGGGAAAAGCGTGACGCAAGTCCTGGCCGAGCTCCAGAGGCTGTACGAGCTGGGTTATCGGGGTCACATCGACATCGTGGACGATAACTTCATCGGGAATAAAAAAGAAGTGAAACTGCTTTTGCCCCACTTGATCCAGTGGCTCAAGGACCACCGATGGCCCTTTGAGTTCAGTACCGAGGCTTCCATGAACCTCTCGGACGACGAGGACTTGATGGGGCTCATGCAGGAAGCGGGGTTCAACTGGCTTTTCGTGGGTATCGAGAATCCCAACGAGGAAACCTTGAAGGCCACCCAAAAAAGGCAGAATACCCACCGGTCCATCGCCGACAGTATCCATAAGATCATGCGGCACGGCATGATCGTGAACGCGGGCTATATCGTTGGTTTCGACGGGGAAAAGGGGGACGTGGCGCAGGCTATCCTGGACAACATCGAAGCCACTTCCGTTCCAGTCAATATGGTGGGCCTGCTTTTCGCCCTGCCCAACACCCAACTGACCCGGAGGCTCCAAAAAGAAGGGCGGCTGGACGCGGATTACGAGATCCCCCCGGATAAGACGGCCTGCCAATGCGTGGCGGGGTTGAATTTTTCCACCCTGCGTCCCCGCTTCGACATCCTGAGGGATTTTCGCCGTGTCGTGAAGGAAGCCCTGCAACCCGAGAAATATTTCGGCCGGGTCTTACGGTTCTCGCTTATGCAAGATTGTTCCAAAAAACGATTGAAGTTACCCTTCCGGCATCATTTGCGGGATATCCGGTCCCTTTTCCGGCTGACGCTAAGGCTGGGCGTGGCCAAGGAAACCCGGCTCCAATATTGGAAAGTGTTGGGTACCTGTCTTTTAAGGAACCCCCGGGCTTTGCGCAACGCCATCTCCCTGATGGCCCTTTACCTACATTTTGGGACCTTCCGGGACTTCGTGCTGGAACGTTTGGATGGGGAACTCTCCTTATTGGAAAAGGAAGGGGATCCCCGCTTGCGGCTGGGCTCCAAGAATTCCTTTTTGGGGAAACCCAAGGAAGCGGTCTTGGCCGCGATCTAGTCGTGTTGGAAGCTTTCCCGCGTCATTCCTCTATCCGCTTTATTCATTCGCTCCCTTTGAAAGTTGGGAACTCTTTGCCGACCCCCATAATTGGGCGAGGGCGCTTAGAAGACTTCGACGGACCACCAGGGGATAGGGATTCCCTGGTGGCAGTTCCCGCATGAGTTTTCGGTGGGCTTTCCCCAAATGGTGATAGGGCATTCCCGGGAACAAATGATGGGTGGCGTGGAAACGCAGACCTACCGGCGCCCAAAGGGGTGTGGTGAGGAAGTTCCCCGGGATGTCGATGGAATCCAGGAACTGCTCGGAAAAATCCATCTCGTGGTCCGGGGGATTCCGGTAGCAATGCGCCACCAAGGTCCGCAAGCCGTTGGTGAACAAGATGAAGACCGCCGTCAGATACCATAATAAGAGGACCCGCCAGGGAAGGACGCCCGCCGCCATGAGCCCGATCCCGGTGGTGGCATAAGCGAAGGTCATGAATTCCTGGGCCCACCAAAGATGTTTCTCCGCTTCCGTTGGGATCGGCCGTTTGAAACCCGAACCCACCGCCAGGGAAGAGGCCATTTCCCAAAGAGGTTTGCGCAAAGGCTGAACGATGTAAGAGACCGGGGTTAGTAAGAGGAACCGGAAGAGGAAAAGGGCGGGCGCCAGGAGCATGGTGAACAAGAAAAGGGGGATGCGGTAAGGTTTCTCCAAGGCGAAATCGAAATACTCGTGGTCGTTCTTGGTTCCATAAAGTTTTTGCTTGTGGTGATCGATGTGGACCCCCATGTAAAGCATGGAGGGAACGAGGAGTGGGAACCCACAGAGCAGGTTCCAAGCGGTATGGAAGGTACGGAAGGTCCCCTTCTTTAAATGGGTGAGTTCGTGGACGAAGATGACCGCCCGGTAAAGGGCCAGGCCCGCCACCAAGAAAGCCGCCCCTTGTAACGGGGAAAAGACCGGGGCTCGGACGGCCAGGACGAAAGCGGTCCAACCCAAAAGGTCATTGACCAGAAAGTCCGTCCAATAAACCCAAGGGTTGGGCGTGAACAACTCCCGGATGATCCCCTTGGCTTCGGCCATGGGAAATTCCACCGAATGACTTTTGGACATAAAACCCCCTTGTAAAGCCACTATTAAAATGAATCCATTTACCTAGGTGTATGAGGTAACTCACATTGGGGGTTTTTACAGTTCGATGAAAAAGTCTAAAAAGCAGACTTTTTCGGTTCGGGTCGCGGACCATCACTGAAAACCTCCCAAAGATTAAATGCGGTCCGCTCCCAACCCGTGGCTGTCGCAGGGTGTAGCTCTTCGAGCGTTTTTGTCACCCTGTAAAAACCGCTTTAGCGGGGGAAACGGCTTTGGAAACGCCGGAAAAACAAAACAACGTGACATGAATAGAAAGGCCGGCGTCCCCTTTTTTGATATGGTTCTTTTGGGGTTTATCCCATAAAATACCCCGGTTTGTTCATCCGGTTTGCCGCGGTTTTCCCGAGGCTTCCGACCTTTCGACACCCCTTTTGCGATAAAAGTCGACCCGGTTCCGTCCGTTAATTTTTTGAAAGGAAACTTTCCATGCTCGATCTATTACCTCAGGCCATCTCGTCCTTCGCTCCTTCGATCGACCAGATCCTCTATTTGATCTATTACATCACCGGGGCCTTCTTCGTCGTGATGGAAGGCTATCTGGTCTATCTGGTGGTCCGGTACCGCCAAAAGAAGGGCGTCGCCGCGAAATATGAAGATGGCAACACTTGGGCCCAGATCCAATGGATCGTCGTTTTTTCCGTCGTGATCCTTCTGCTGGACTTGAGCATCGACTTTAAAGGCGGCAAGACTTGGGCTGATGTGAAAGAAAATATTCCGCCCTGCGATTTGACGGTCAAGGTGCAGGCCAAACAATTCGATTGGACCTTCATTTATCCCGGTAAGGACGGCAAGCTTGGGACGGATGACGACATCACTTCCTATAGAGAGCTTCATGTTCCGGTCGGCAAAAAAGTCCATATCATCATGACTTCCCTCGACGTTATCCATGACTTCTTCCTGGAAGAGGTCAGGCTTAAGCAAGACGTGATGCCCTTGAGGGAGATCAATGGTTGGTTCGACACCACCAAGGCTGGCACCTTCCATATCGTGTGCGATGAGCTTTGCGGCTTCGGGCATACCCGCATGTCGGCGGTACTGCAGGTGGACGACGATAAAACCTTCGGGGATTGGCTTGAACAAAAAGACAAAGAAGAACATGGAGGAGCCCAATGAGCGAAAACCACGACAGCCACGAGCATAAACAAAGTTTCATCAGCCATTACATCTTCTCGACGGACCACAAGATGATCGCCAAGCAGTTCCTGCTGCTGGCCGCCGTCATGGCCTGCTTCGGGGGCTTCATGGCCTACCTGATCCGCTGGGAAGTGGCCTTTCCCAATGTTCCGGCGCCTTTTTTCGGTTTGGTTTCGCCGGATAAGTTCAACGCTATCATCACCCTTCACGGGACCATCATGATCTTCTTCGTGGGGATGCCCTTCCTATCCGCTTTCCCCTCGAACTTCCTGATCCCCCTGATGATCGGCGCGCGGGACATGGTCTTCCCCAAGATCAACATGGCTTCTTTCTGGCTGACCTTCGCCGGGGCGACCCTCTTGATCTCTTCCTTCTTTGTCCCGGGCGGCCCGGTCGCCGGTGGATGGGTGGGCTATCCTCCCTTGTCCGCCAGCTCGGCCTTTACCGGGGTCAAGTGGGGAGCGGTCCTTTGGCTCCTTTCCCTGGCCTGCGCTTTCTTTTCCTCGTCCCTGGGCGGTTTGAATTACTTGGTCACCGTTGTCACCTTGCGGACACCCGGCATGTCCTATACCCGGCTACCCATGACGGTCTGGTTCCTGCTCGCCTCGGCCGTTTCCTTCTTCTTTTCCGTTGGACCGCTCATCGCGGGAGCCTTCATGCTCCTGATGGACAATGTCTTCGGTACCGGTTTCTTCCTGCCCGCCAAGGGCGGGGAACCCATGCTCTGGGAGCATTTGTTCTGGTTCTTCGGGCACCCGGAAGTTTACGTCCTTTTCTTCCCGGCGCTGGGAATGGGCCTGGACATCATGGCCACCTTCACCCGCAAGCCCATTTTCGGCTATAAGCTCATCCTGGGCAGCACCATCGCGGCCATCCTCTTGAGCTTCATCGTGTGGGCCCACCATATGTTCATGTCGGGTTTGAACCCGGCCCTGGCCACGCCCTTTTCCATCACCACCATCCTTATCTCCATTCCCTTCGCCCTCATCATCTTCTGCATGTTCGCCACCCTCCGGCACGGCTCCATCCGGCTGGAATTGCCCATGCTCTGGATGCTCGGCTTTTTGACGACCTTCCTGGTCGGGGGTTTGACGGGCATTTTCCTGGGTTCGGCCGCGGCGGACATCTATCTGCACGGCACCTATTTCGTGGTGGCCCACTTCCACTACACCTTCTTCCCGTCGGTGTTCTTCGGCGGGTTCTCGGCCGTCTACTATTGGTTCCCCAAGATGTACGGCCGCAAGTTGAACGAGAAGCTGGGGCTCTTACACCTGGGAGCGACTTTCCTTTTCTTCAACGGGACCTTCTGGCCCCTTTTCCGGGTGGGGATCGGTGGCATGATCCGCCGTGTCGCGGACCCGTCCCAATATCCGCAATATCACCAGTTCGCCAATTGGAACATCTTCGCCACCATCTCGGCTATCTGCCTGATCGCCAGCCAGGTGATCTTCCTTTGGAACCTTGTCTGGAGCATCAATCACGGGCCCAAGGCCGAGGATAACCCCTACGAGTCCAACACGCTGGAGTGGGCCGCTACCACGACGGTTCCCCATGGAAACTGGGGAGCGACCCTGCCGGTCGTCCAAGCGGGTCCTTACGAATACAGCCGGCCTGGGGACGCCAAAGATTGGCACCCTCAGACCCAAAAACTTTAAGGATAAGGTGACATGGAAAAAAGCGCCACTGTTTCCCTGACCGCCATGAACCCCGGGGATCAACTTCCCACGGGGAATTATTCCGGTCCCGCGGGTCTCACCCCGGGACGTCTGGGCATTTGGGCCCTGATCTCCTCCGAAATCGTCCTCTTCGCCGGGCTCTTCGGCTCCTTCATCCTTTTCCGGATGATCCATCCGGAATGGTCGGAAGAGGCCCGTCACTTGAACCTTTACGCCGGTACGCTCAACTCGTTGGTCCTATTGGTGAGCAATTTCTTCATGATGAAGGCCTCCACTTCGGTGAAGGAAAACCGTCCCGATGACGTGAAGAAGTTCCTCGCGCTGACAATGCTCTTGGGCGTCGCCTTTCTGGGTGTGAAGGCTTTCGAATATTCGGCCGAGTTCGCCCATGGGGAATTCCCGTCCAGCGGCGGTTTCTGGTCCTTTTACTTCCTCATGACGGGGATCCACGCCACCCACATCCTCGGCGGCTTGTTCGCCATGGGATTGCTGTTGCGCCGGGCGTTGAACGGGACCTTGGGCCCTACACAGCAAAGGGTCGGCTTGACCGGCATTTACTGGTCCTTCGTTGAAGTGGTCTGGATCTTCTTGTTCCCGATGCTTTATCTTTTGGCGTAAGTAAAAGGAGAAAACAATGAGCACGAATACCAAAACATCCCACGGGATGATCTTTTCCGCGTTGGTCGTCATGGCCTTATCGGCGGTGGGCCTCACCTTTTTGCACCTTTCGACGATGATGAATAACCTGGCCATCTTCACCGTCGCTTTCGCGATGGCGGCCCTGGTGTTCTTCCAATACATGGAACTCAAAATGGAAGGGAAGCTCATTTATTGGGTCATGGTCATTCCCTGTGTTCTTTTTGCCATCCTGGTCATCATGCTGATCCCCGACGTCTGCCATTACTCGGTGGATTTCCTCAAAGGACTTTGAGGTGAAAGGGCTGGCCCTAAGCCCCGGGGTCGTTCCGACCGGGACCCTTCCCCCGGGACGTATGGAACCGGCCAAGCTGGGCATCCTACTTTTCATCATCGCCGAGATCATGTTCTTTTCCGGATTGATCAGTTCCTTCGTCGTATTTCGTTTCAGCCCCATCCAATGGCCGCCGCCGGACCAACCCCGCTTACCCATTGAAGTCACGGCGGTCAACACCGGCATCCTTCTTATCAGCGGCCTGACCTTTTTCCTCGCCTTCGGCGCGTTGAAAAGCTCCAAATATCCCTTGTTCAAGAATCTCCTGACCTTAACGGCTGTCCTGGGTTT
>CAZLND010000019.1:0-17436 GCA_964560635.1 uncultured bacterium
AATCTTCACAAAGCGGGGGGTAGTCTAATGATTTACCCTAGTTAGGTCAACCCTGACCCTGGAAAAATTGGCGGGTGGATCCGGTTTAAATTCAGGAAGTTTTAGAAAGTTTTGCCCATCGAAAACTGGCCCAACTCAGGACCAAGAGCGACCAGACATAGCTTACCACCGCCCCCAACAAACAACCCGGGGAGACCCAAATAAATAACGCGCAAACGAGGGCGAAAAGGACCCACCGCGAGAGGTTCCAGAGCCAAAAAGAACTCTGCCCTTTTTCAGCGTGTTTTAAAACCCTGTCCGTAAGGGCTTTCAAACCGTTGAAATTCAGATAGGAAAAGATCGCGCCCAAGGAAAGCCCAAAGGCCAGGTCGTTTTTTTGAAAAAGGAGGGCGGCAAGGGACAGGACCAAACCCCCTGTCAGGGTCCCAACTCCGATGAAAGACATCCAACGGCGCTGGTCTTCCCCCCTTTCAAGGGGGGGCTTTTCCCGGAAGCGGTGCAGGGCGGGTGAGGTCATGGGGAAGGTGGCCGTTTCTCGTCCCGGTTCATGGCCTGAACGGTTTCAGCCAGGGTCACATAGCTAGCCACGATGCCAAAAAGAAGCCCCACGATCATGACCCAATCCCCCAAATGGAAGAACCTCCTTAACAACCACCCCAGGCCAAGGCCCGCGAAGGTGCAAAGGACGAAGTTCAGTCCGATGGTTGAGACTCGTAGGAGATTGGCGCTGGTGGATAGTTTTCCCTTATCCATGTCCCATCCTTTTCAATGTGAAAAGCGGCTTTGATATAGACGCCTTCCGGCGGCAGTAAGTCTTCGGTCTTTTTGCGGTCTTCCTTCACGATGACCAGGCCCAACCCGCAATCGTCCTGGATATCCCGGGGCCGGGGAATGAGTTTGAAGCGCAGTCTCTGCCCCTTCAAGATGGACTCGGCATGCATGGTCTCGTGGGTGGTGTGGAAAAGCAGGACAAAATGGCGGTCCGTCAGGGCCATGCGGCCCGGCGGCGGGGAGGATGCTGCCACCTTGGCTCCTTTAGGGATCTGGACTTCCACAACTAGAACCTACTTCAAAATCTTTCTCACCACAAAGTACACGAAGACCACGAAGTTAAATCTTTCGGATTTTCTAGGGTTTCAGCCTTACTTCGTGTCCTTTGTGAACTTGGTGGTAAGAGGTTGGGTTATGAAATAACTACTAGCTTTCTTGGGACGATCCCGGTGGAACGTTGAAATCGGTCGGGGATAGGTGGTCCAGGAATTTCTTGAACTCGCTCATCTCTTCCTTGTACTTTTCCTTGTCCACGATGGTGGCGTTCACCACGACCTTCTCGGCCACGAAGATAGGCGAGCCGGTCCGAAGGGCCAGGGCGATGGCGTCCGAGGGGCGGGCATCGATCTCCACCTTTTCCCCTGAATCTGCCTGCTCCAGGAAAATGCGCGCGAAAAAGGTGTTCTGATTGATGTCATTGACCAGCACTTTGGTGACCTTGGCCCCCAACACGTCCAGGACGTTCTTTAAGAGGTCATGGGTCATGGGACGCGGCAGGACCTGTTCGTTCAGCTGGATGAAGATGGCCGTGGCCTCGGCCACGCCTATCCAGATGGGCAAATAACGCTTTTCATCATCGTCGGTCAGGATGACAGCGGGTGTCTTCAGGTTGGGGTCTACCGCGATGCCCCGAACTTTCATTTCGATCATGGTTAAAACTCCAGTGGTTTTCCGCCAAAAAACTCGTTTTTCATCGATGCGATTTGAGAAACGACAACCGGCTATTCGAGGGAAGGGATCAACCAACCGACTCGGTTGAATAGGACTTGATGTTCGAATTATAGGTCCGATAACAGCGCCTTTCAACGCCGTCCATCGAAAAGGCCTTCTTATTTCACTTTCTTTTTTAGATCACTTTCGCTGAAAACTTGAGCCTCAAAAGCGAATAGCTGAGCTTTTTTCTCCCAAGCGTCCGCCGGAAGGCCCGCTTTCACGCAAGTTTGTTGAAGGAAAGTATCCACATCCCACCCATATTCCATGGCCACTTGGGGAAGCAACAACCCCGAACGGTTCCCCGCGCTGACGATGAGCCCATGCACACCGATCTTGATCTGTTGCGGTTCGATGGTACGAGGCGGGGTCAGAACGGATATCTCGATCTCAATGCGTGAAAGCTCTTCAAGCCGGACGGGCGGGAATCGAGGGTCCTGCAAGGCCGCGCTCACCGCCGCTTCCTGCACCGCTTCGGCCAAGGGTTTCACGGGGTAAGGAAACCCGATACAACCCCGTAGTTCCTCCATCCAAAGGGTAACAAAGACCCCTCTTTTCTCCCTTAAAAGAGGCGAAAGAGATTCCACGACCGGTAGTTTCCGACCCTTTTGAATGGTCGTATGGATGGCCTGCCGGGCCAACTGCAGGAGCAGTTGCTGTTCTTGCTCATTAATTATTTCCGAAGGATTCAAACAAAACCCCTTTAACTATGATGAATATGATGAACAAAGATAAAAAAATATTCTTTTGGGCGTCATCTAAATTCATCTCATTCATCTTAGTTCCAAATTTCTTTGAGTTTCTATCTGCAGAAAGCTACAGCTGAATAACCCACCACACGGGAATGGTCGCCCGTCATATCTCCCGAATTACGATAATCCAAAAGGACTCTTTTTTCCGCTCCCATCCCCTTGGCATATCGAAGCAGGGTGGAAACGGGCTCTTTGCCACAGTGGGTACAGAAATAGTCGGGATATCTTCGGGCCATGGTTTCGGCGTCCACTTTCTCCACCTTTTCCTCATCCCCGGTCAATATTGCTTCTATAAAGAACTTATCCGCCTTCACCGCCGTTTCGTATCGGGGGTAATGGGAAAGGTCTGAGGAAGCCACGAAGAGGAATTCTTTCTTCTTTCGAAGGGCCAGCAAAGCCTCAGCCAAGGGCTCAACGGATTGCCGTATCCCCTGCCCCATCACGATAGGAACAATTTTTGAATTAGGTAGAAAAGTTTGGATCATGGGCAAATGCACTTCGACCGAATGTTCCTTGGCGAAGGCGGGCGGTATTTCGGCGATATGGGGGCTGAATTCCATGAGGAACCGGCAAGCTTCCTGGTCGACCGCCAATTCTCCCAGTGGAGTCAAAACCGACTCACCGGCAAAGATGGAGACTCCCTTAAAGGAGACATAATGGCTCGGTCCAGCCACCACGACGGTTTCTATACCCTTAGGAAGGGCCCGGTAACCCAAAGCCGCCACGGCTCCTGAATAGGGATAACCGGCGTGAGGTAATAGGAGGGCGACCGGTTCACCGGGTAGGGTTGGGGCCTTCTCTTCTTGGAAAAGGTCCAGCGCCTTTTGAAGTTCCTTGGGCTTACCAGGATAGAACTGGCCCGCCACAACAGGCATGAGTTTCATGGGAACATGATAAGACGAAAAGAAGGCCACGACGAGGGAAAGGCTTCAACGCATTCAAACTCTCTCACCACGAAGTACACCAAGATCACAAAGTAAAACCAATGGTTTTAGTAAAGGCCTTGCCTTAACTTTGTGTACTTAGTGCCCTTTGTGGTGAGAAATCCTGTTTTTTAAAAAATTTTTAGGCGGTGTGGAGGATCTTGACGATCTTGTCGCGAGTGTAAGGCCAGGCCCCATCCGGAATGACCGCGAAGGAACCCGCGGTGAACATGGAAGTTTCCAAGGGCACCCAGGACTTACAACCCTCGTAAGAAGGCTTCACGGGCAGATCGAGCGGAACCGGAAGCGAATAGACCTTTACGATGAAAACGTAAACACCTTGCCAGTCGCCGTAATTGAATTTTTTCTCGATGGCCTCATCGCTGTAGACCGTGAAAGGGATGAGCCGCTTGACGGCTTCCCAATCGGTGACCTTTTCGACCTTTTCGGCGATCGCGTAAAGGCGGAAATGAATGCGCTTAGGATCCTTGTTCTCGCGTTCAATGGCCGCGAACCGAGGCCGCCAGTCCGGCTTGATGTCCGCGGCTTTCTCATGTTCAAGCGTGGGATAAAGGAAGAATTCGGGATGTTCGGGTTTGAACTCCCCATTCTCTTCCTGGATACCGCCCTTACGAAGGATGATAGTTTGCTTTCCTTCTTCGAGGGCCTTCAGGACGACCGCCCACTCTTTTAACGCGATATTATTTTGGGTTTTCATAGCCGGATGATTATGTGGATTTCAGCGAAAACTTTCAAGCGGGAAAGAATTTCCTGGGAATGCTTTGAAAAACCAGTTTTATTTCCCCGAAAAAGAAATAAGCACCGCTCCCATCACGACGATCAACGTGCTCCCCAAAACCTTAGGCCAATGAGAGATCGGAAGTTCCTTGAAAACAAAAAGCGACCAAAGAGCGTAGATGATGGCGCTCGAATTGACGATGGGCACCGCTCGTGAGATGCCGATATCTTGAATGGCCGAAAGGAAACAGATCATCCCACAGGCCCACAAAAAGGCCGTTAACACGCCCCAGCCAATGTCACGGGCGTTCCAACGGATATTCCGGTTAAAAAGCCCTATCAAAAGGGCGGGCAAGATCCCTCCCAAGATAAGTCCGCTGAGGGAATCCAACTGGGTGATCGACCCCGCAGGTCCCCAAGTCGCCAGAGCCTTCAAAGGCACGAAATAGATCCCCCAAAAGAACCCCGCCGAAAGACTGAGCAGAAGCCCTTTCTTCAAACTCCTTTCCTTCGAAGGCGCGGCCGCGACACTTCCCACCGACCAAGCTCCCGAGAACAAAAGAGCGCTTCCGAAAAGAAGAAAGGCGTAAGCTTTCCATCCTGAAGCTTCCCGAAAAACAGTCAGGCCAATGATGATGTTCAAGAGGGTGTTGAAGTTGAAAAAAACCGAACCCTTGGTGAGGCTGATCTCTTCCAAGGCTAGATTGGCCAGACACTGCCCCACCGCCCATAGGACCCCCGACAAGAACGAGCCCCAGAACCACCAGGGATATTGCCAAAGATTTTCCAGGGACCGGCCCAAGGCCAATACCGTCAGGACCATTCCCACCCCCATCAGGGGGAAGAAATGAAGGCCCTTCACGGTGGAGAATCGCACCGGCACCATGTAACTGCCGATGCAAGCCATCGCCGCCAAAGCGTAAAGCAAACCCATGGACTATCCTTGGATCGATCCGGTCTTTCCCAAAAGTCGGGCGATATGCCTTAATAAAAAAAAGTTCAGAAGCTTCATCCCTGCCATGACCCAAAACAAAACTTCAGGGTGAGTTTCATTATAGAGAAACGAACCGAGGGAGCCCGAAAAAGCGATGCCGATGGTGACGAAGCCCATAGAGACGGCCACCACTTTCGCCCTTTCCTTCTCCGTCATGACATTCATCCAAATGGCCGCGCTGACCGAGTTATAGAAAACCCCGCTGATGGCTACCAACCCAACGACCAAAAGGCCCAAAGTAAAAGGGGACATGGCCTTTCCCCAACCTAACAACAAACCTAAGGCCGCTAAGCCGATCCACTGGTCCAACCCGAGAAAGCGGACAACTCTTTTGCCCGTGATGTGGGGCATGACCACGAAAAGGATGAAAAAAGCCGAATAAGCCGATCCTTGGGCCAGAACGGAAAGACTGGCATCCCGCAGTCCCAACCGATGGACGAAATAAAGCGAGTAGTAATATCCCCACATGGCGACGAACCACTCGTCCAAAAATTTGGAGACCAAGAAGGGCGTCGCCACCGGTTTTTTAAAAAAATGACGGAACGCCCGCCAGTACTGCCGGAGGCTCTCCTCGAAAACCCGGAACCAAGTTCCGGGGGTTTTCTCATAGACCCGGGAAGCCGGAACGAACTTCCACCTGATCCAAACTCCCACTAACACCATAACGAGAAAGAACCAATACATCTCATGATTGGCGGCCTTGAATCCCCTTTGCGAAACCCAAAAATATCCCAAGAGCGGGGCGAACAAAAGATACGGTAGTAAGTTAGCGATCTGTCCCACGGTATAAGCTAAAGACCGGGTCCGGGGGCTGGTCCCCTCGATCAACAGGCATTGGTAGGCTGGCCCGGAGGCCGCGTTAGCGGCCATGAACAATATGGCCCCAATGCACCACCACTTGTCCGTAGCCAACGCGAGGCAAAGACAATAGCCGCCCCAAGTGACGATGTCGAAGAAGACCAGGGCCTTTTTTCGTCCCCAGACATCGGAAAAATAACCGCCGACGAACCATCCCAAGGGACCGATCAACTTGGCCAGGCTTTGGTAAACCCCCACTTCCGTCTCGGTCAAGCCGAGGGAGACCATATAAAGGCTTAAGTAAGGCCCCGCCATCGCCAAGGGAACGACCCAAAGCACCCCGCCATAAATGGTGGCCGCCGGAGCCGCGGGAAGGTTCCGGAACATGCTTCCCACCTTGCGCAATTGCTGTCCCAACAAGAGCGAGGGTTTGCCTAAGAAAACCTCGTAGGATTGCTCCTTAAGGTCGCGGAAGGAATCCAAAAAAATTTGAAATCGCCCGAACATGGGTTTCCTTAACGAGGTTCTTTAAATAACGGCCACAAATTTCGCCTTTGGGCCTCAAAGACTTTTAAAATGGCACATCCGTCGAAACCAAGGACCGCTCTTGAAAGTTCCTCGATTATTAACCAATCCCCTCATTCTTTTCGTTCTTTTTACGCTTTCCAACCTTCTTCTCGCCTATGGAAGCGGTTTTTCCATCAACGCGGACCTTTGGATATTCCTGGTGGGCATCGCTCTGCCCTTTTTCTTCGCGTTAGCGGACAGCTACAACCCCAAACCTTTTTCGCCCAAAGCCGAATTGTTCACTTCTTCAGCGAAGGGAATTTGGCTCATTATCGCGGTCTTGGTCCTTTTGCTCCGGGCCCTCCAGGTCTTTGTTTTCGCCCAATGGCCAATAGGGGATGACGGTCTCTTTGCTTATTACTCGATGGAACTTTCCGAGCATTGGAAATGGCGTTTCTTCTTTGATCAGGCCCAGCATCCGCCCCTTTTCAACTGGACCTTGGCCCTCTTCTTCAAGGTCATCCCGCCTTCCCTTTTATCCATAAGGCTTTTCCCCGCCCTGCTTTCCCTCGCGGCTTTCGGCCTTTCTTATCTCGCGATCCGAACCACCTTTTCCCGTTCCCTCTCGCTGGCCTTTTGCGCTTTGTGCGGCCTGAGTTTCTGGCCCCTCTATGCCGGAAGATTCTGCATGTACATGCCTTATCTTTTCCTTTGGGAATTAGCGACCCTTGGAGCCCTCGGCTGGTTCTTGAACGCGAAACCTTCCCATGGCCGTACACCGGCCATCATGTTAGGCCTTTTGACGGCCTTGGGATTTTGGCTTGCTATCATTTGGCCACTGGTGGCCTTGGTGACCGTCCTGGCCCTTTTTCACTGTCTGGAAACCGAACGCCGATTCCCCCGTCAGGAAGCGTTATGGATAAGCCTGCCCATCGTCTTGTCCATCGTTCTTTATGCGGCAGTTTCGGTCGTCGGGGAAAATGGTCAACACATCAATAACCTTTGGGCCTTCGACCCTTCCTTTCAATGGCGGAACTTTTTTTCGGACGCATTTTCAAATATTACCTCCCTTTTTTGGGGTTGCGACTTACAAAATTCCTACGGCCCCGTCTGGGGCGGTATGCTGAACCCACTCTTGGGAGCTCTTTTCTTCCTCGGCTTTCTGGACCTGCTCCGTTCTCGCAACAAACCACTCTCCCTTTGGCTCCTGATCAGCTTTCTTCTTTTCCTGACCCCCGGCCTCTTTTCGAAATTCTTCGACATTTTCCGGGTCTCTCCCCTTTTGCCGGTCCTTTTGCTCATCGTCGTCATCGGCGCCTTCCGATTGGCCTGGGAACTTCCCATCCCGTGGCGGGGTCCTGTTTTGACCTTTCTACTCCTGGTTTCGACGGGCCTGGATTCGTTCCATTTATGGAAGACTTACAACTCTACCCTGCCGCTGGCCGGTTCCAACATCTCCATCCAACAAGAGGAATTCACCAAGGCTTACAAATTCTTGAGCGAACGGAATGAAAAGAACGGCCCCGGCCTTATCCTTCTGGAACTCCAGCCGGGCTTCGATGATCAAACCTTGAAAGTCGCTACTTTTCCCTTCAACGCGGCCTATAACCCGGAGTTGGACCCCCAGAAAGCCAGTTGGGCCGCGGTTCTATGTAATGTGAATTACCGACCCTTCCTGGCCGCCCGCTTCCCGCAGGGTCAATGGATCCTCCTGGGCAAGGACATTTGCTGGAACTATGGCGGGCTCATGCTGGCTATCATCCCCATCGATACTAAGGTCCGTCCGGAAATGGACAGGTGGCGCCGTTTCAACGATGAATTGAAAGATCTGACCTCCCAGATCTTGAATGCACATGACAGGAACACCAATTCAGGCGTAATAGAACGGCTTCAACGCTTGGGAACACTGACGGAAGCGGATCCTTTTTTGGAGAGTTGCTACGCGGAACGGAGCTTTTTCGCGGGAAGGGTTTATGCCGCTTATCCGAATCCCTTGTTGATGATCGACCGGGCGATCCACAAAGGCTATCCGACTTCGGTGTTTTATACGGCGGAGGGCATACTCTGGAGCCATCGGGGCGACCATCTGAAAGCGAAACTGGCCTTTGAAAATGCGATGCGGGCCCCCTTGAACCTCACACCTGCGGAGGCGAACCTCAAGGCCATGGAACAATTGGACCGGCCCTCGACCGCCCGGTAGTTCCTTATGGGATCAATTCCTTGATCATGACCACCGCGTCTTCCTGATTGTCGCTGTAGTATTTTTTTCGGATGGCTACCGTTCGAAAGCTACACTTCTCATAGAGGTTTCGCGCGGCTTCGTTGCTCTCCCGAGCTTCCAAGGTGGCAAGACGGGCGCCCCGCTTGACGGCGAAATCGAGGCAACGTTCGATCATTTCCTGACCCAGCCCTTGCTTGCGGAACTCAGGACCGATGGCCAGGTTGATGATATGCGCTTCCTCGGGCGCTTCCCAATAACCCATATAACCCGCGACTACCCCGTCCTTCTCCACCACGAAATAATGAGCCCTTTCCCTGCGGAGTTCCTCTTCGAACAGTTCTTTGGACCAAGGGGAGGGCATGGAGGCTTTTTCGATCTCGACCACGCGGGCGAGGTCCACTTCCAGCATGGGACGAAAGATCATCGGCGCGCTCGGTTACTTTTCATCGACAGCGGGAGGGCGTAAATAAAGGGGTTTGAGTTGGTCCAAGGTGGGCCGCTTTCCCGCTTTCCATTCCTGGTAAGCCAGCCGCGCGATGCTCATGGCTTTGGGTTGGTGGAGGGAATTGAAGGCGAACATGCCCATGGCTCCCAGGGCTTCACGTATCTCTTTTTCATATTTCAAAGCGCCGGGACCGACGATCCAGACCTTGCCTTTCATCAGGGTAAAGAGTTGTTCGAAAGGCAGGATCTGAGGCGGGGTCAATTCTTTCACCGACTCTTTACTGACATCGTAATGGCCTACGAAACATTCGCCCCTTTGAGCGTCCAAAAGGCAAAGGGCTTCCCCATACATTTCAGCGGCCCGCAAATTCTCGGCCAATCCTTCCAGTGTGGAAATGCCAAAGGCCAAAAGATTCCCCGGCATGCAAAGTCCCTCAGCGGTGGCCATGCCCACCCGGATGCCGGTGAAACTCCCCGGTCCAATGGAGACCGCCACGGCGTCCAGGTCTTGGACCGTCAGGCCTTTGTCCGTAAAGAGGGCCTCCAAGGCCGGGATGAGCGTGACTGAACTTTCCCAGTCGGCGGGCAAGGCCATCTCGGCCAGCTCCTCGCCGGTGATGAGGTCCAGCAATGCGACGCTGGAGATGCGGGTAGAGACCTCTATAGCGGCCAGCATCGTATCAACTCCTCTAGGCGGTTCATGCTTTCGGGGTGGGTCGCTTCCACGATGAGACGGCGGCTTTCCCCGGCAAGGACATCAAAGGTCAGTTTAATCACATTCGGCGGGAACAACTTGGGGAATTTATCCCCCCATTCGACCGCCACCACTCCGCCCCGTTCGGCCCATTCCCGGAAGCCCAGGTCCTCGACCTCCCGCCTTTCCATCAGGCGGTACCAGTCGAAATGGTACAAATTCAGGCGGCCTTCGTAGATATGCTGAAGGGTAAAGGTCGGCGAGGTGACCGGTCCCTCGAATCCGAGGCCCTTGGCCATCCCCTGCACGAAAAGTGTCTTGCCCGCGCCCAAGGAACCCATCAGGCTCCAAACCTCGTTGGGCGTGGCCTGGTGGCCGATGAGTTCTCCGAGCTTGAAGGTCTCTTCAGGTGTTTCGCAGGTGAAGCTGGAAGTGAGCATCAGCCCTAGGAACCCTTCGATGAAAAGTGATTGAACCCCTTGGAGGGAAGGGGCAGGCGCTCCCCTTTTCGAGTGATGAAAGTGACGCCTTTGGCCTTGGGCACCATCCGGCCGATGGACTTCACCGGCACGCCCGTCTCGCCTGGCAGCTTTTGAATGGCCTCGGATATTTTGGTGAGCGGGACCGTGAACAAAAGTTCGTAATCTTCCCCGCCGTTCAAGGCGAAGTCGAGGGGATGAAGCTTATTCTCCTCACAGAACTTGAGCAAAGAAGGGGAAAGCGGCAAGGCTTCCTCGTGGATCTCCGCTCCCGTACCTGACTCCTCGCACAAATGATGGATCTCGCTGGAAAGTCCGTCCGACAGGTCGATGGCGGAGGTCCCCAACTTCTTGGTGGAAAGGTAGCGCCCCACGGTGAACCGGGGCACGGGGGTAAGGTGTTTCTTGATCAGAAGGGACGCCGCTTCGTGGTCCTTGAGGGCCGACCCTTGAAGGGCCGCCAGACCCGCCGCCGAATCCCCCACCGTACCCGTCACGAAAAGGGCTTCCCCGGCCTTGGCGCCGGAGCGTTTCAAGGCCCGGCCTTTTTCAACCTCACCGATAAGGGCGATGTTGACGACGAACTTCTCACTGCCGACCGTATCCCCGCCCACGATCTGGGCGCCGAACTGTTCTCCCCAGCTTTTCATGCCGTCATAGAAGGCTTCCATGTCCTTGACCGGATAATCTTTTGGGACGCCGAGCGAAACCACCGCCACCGTGGGCCTGGCTCCCATAGCCGCGCAATCGCTGATATTGACCGCCATGGTCTTGGCGCCCAACTGCCAGGGGGTTATCCATTTGAAATCGAAGTGGCGTCCCTCCACCAGCATGTCGGTGGTGAAGACCAGTTCGTGGTTGGGGGTTGGCTTGAAAATGGCCGCGTCGTCGCCCAGCCCTAGGACCACCGAGGGATTCTTGGCTTTCAAGGATTCGCGGATCTTGTCGATGAACCCGAACTCGCCGACATTCCCCATGGTTTCTTTTTTGTTTTTCAATTACTCCGCCTTAAGTGGTGTATCGCCCATTGATGTCGATATAGCCATCGGTCAGGTCACAGGTATAGACCGTGGTCTTCCCTTTGCCCAGCTTGAGGTCGACTAGGATGTCGACGTCTTTCTTTTGAAGGAGAGTTTTCAACTTGTCCCGGGACCAGCCCTTCTTGGGCGCTCCCTCATAGAGCCGGTAGCCCCCAATAGAAACCACGGCTTTGAATTCGTCCACTGCCGCGCCTGAATAACCCACCGCGGCCAATATCCTTCCCCAATTGGGGTCCGCGCCGAAGATGGCCGTCTTGACCAGCGGGGATTTCGCCACCGACATAGCGGCTAAGTAAGCGTCCTGGTCGGACTTGGCTCCCTGGACCGTCACCGAAACCAACTTGGTGGCCCCTTCGCCGTCCCGCACGACAGCCTTGGCCAAGTCCAAGCAAACCTCTTGGAGCGCCTTGACGAAGGCCCGGTACGATTGGTTTTTCGAGGTCAGGGGTTTGTTCCCACAGGCGCCATTGGCCATGAGGATGACCGAATCGTTCGTTGAAACATCCCCATCCACCGTGATGCGGTGGAAGCTTGTCTCGACCGCTTCCCTCAAAGCTTCATTCAGGAGGGACCGGCTGATCGCCGCGTCGGTCAGGAGATAGACCAGCATGGTGGCCATGTTGGGATGGATCATGCCCGATCCCTTGGCGAAACCCGAAAGCCAGGCGTGTTTGCCATCGATCCAAAGGGACCGGGCGGTGAATTTGGGGAAAGTATCGGTGGTCAGGATGGCCTCCGAGGCGTCCATCCCTCCGCTCCGAGAAAGCCTCAGAACGGCCTGCCGAACCCCAGCGAGTATCTTGGGAAGCGGAAGGGGAACCCCAATGACGCCGGTGGAATGCACCAACACCGAGCTCACCGGGATATTCAAAAGTAACGAAGTCTGTTTCGCTGTTTTCAGGACGTCCTTCGAGCCCTGCTTACCCGTCAAGGCGTTGGCGTTCTTGGTGTTCACCACGATGGCTTGGATCTTGGCGCCGCTCTTGAGGGCCTTTTCGGTATGCCGGGCGGACGCGGCCTTGACCCGGTTGGTGGTGACCATCCCCACCGTTGTGGCTGGAAGTTGGGAGCAAAAAAGGGCCATGTCCTTCTGGCCATTTTTCTTTAGACCCGCGTGAACACCGGAGACTAGATAGCCCAGTGGGAGCGGCAAATATGTTTTTTTCATCTTAAAATCCTTTAGGGGACGCATAATTCGCCGTCATTCTAGCAGGCCACCGGACCTTTGACAAAGCACCCCACCGTTCGTACCATGTCCCCTCTTCCAACTTCCTCGAAAGGTTTTCCATGCGTTGCAAGGGCGCCGATATGCCGTTAAAAGCCGTTCTTTTCGACTTGGACGGGACCCTCATCGATTCCCGTAAGGACATCGCCTCGGCGGCCAATGTTTCCAGGGGTCATTTCGGTCTCCCGCCTTTACCTGACGATACCATCGGCTCTTACGTAGGCAACGGCATCATGTATCTTTTGGAGAAAAGCATCGAGTCGAACGACCCGACCCGCCTGAAGGAAGCCCACCAGATCTTCAAAGAACATTATCGGGACCACGCCGTGGACGCCACAGTGGTTTTTCCGGGAGCATTCGACCTTTTAGGGATGCTCAAGAAAAAGAACGTGAAGATGGGGGTTGTTTCCAACAAGCCGCAAGAATTCACCGACCTGATCCTGAAGAAACTCGGCTTATGGGATTATTTCGAGGTGTCTTTCGGGCCCGAGGCGACCGTGAACAAAAAGCCCCATCCTGAACCGCTTTTGACCGCGTTGGAAAGAATGGGAGCGGCCCCTTCGGAAGCGGTCATGATCGGGGATTCCACCGTGGACATCGAAGCGGCCCGCGCGGCCAAGATGCTGGTCGGGGTCCTGACCCATGGCTATGGAACCCGGGATATCCTTTCCGCTGCCGATCCGGATTGGATGGTGGATTCTTTGACGGAATTCATGGAGATATTGGCTTAGCTTTCCGCCGTAAAACTTCCCGCTTCCCAAGCCAGCATGACCTTCTTCCGCTCCGAACCCCAACGATAATTCCCCACCACGCCTGTTTCCTGGATGACCCGGTGACAAGGGATGAGATAAGCAATGGTATTCTGTCCAATGGCTGTGCCCACCGCCCGGGCGGCCTTGGGTTTTCCAATGCCTTTCGCGACATCCTGATAAGCCGCCAAGTTCCCGGCGGGAATTCGAAGCAAGGCCTCCCAAACCTTCAATTGGAAGGGCGTCCCCTGTAGCAGGACTTTCAAGCCTTTCACCTTTTTCGACCTAAATATCTTATCAACGACCGGACGAGTCGCTTCCGGTTTGAGAATGAAATTCGCCCTTGGCCATTTTCGCTTCAGGTCCGCTAGAGCCGCCTTTTCGCCTCTCTTATCCAAAAAGGCAAAACCACAAATTCCGCGCGAGGTCACGGCGGCTAGTGCTTGGCCGAAGGGCGTGGGATGGGCTCCGTACTCGACGCGAAGTCCTTCACCCAAAGCTTTGTATTGACCGGGGGTCATGGCCTCGACGGACAAGAGAAGGTCGTGCAAACGGCCCGGACCTGAAAGGCCCGATTCATAAGCCGCGTCCAGAACGCTTCGGGAAACCCTTAGCCGTTCTTTAGCGTATTCGGCCGTGAGATATTGCAGGAAGCGTTTCGGGCTGACACCGGCCCAGCGTTGGAAAAGTCTTTGGAAATGGAACAGGCTCAAGCCGGCGGCCTTGGCCACCTCTTCCAACCGGGGTTGTTCCCGCCAGCGGGAGCTGAGGAAATGAATGGCCTTCTCGACTCGTTGATAGTCCTGTGGCTTCATGGTTTTCATGGGGGAACTATAGAAAGAAGACCCGGAAGAAGCCACCCGGTTCTTGCGGTCTACCAATCCTCAGAGGAAAGCGTCTCGAAGTAGAGTGGCCGATCCTGTTTAGAGACCGATTTTCCAGCGGGAATTGCCCGGACTTTTATTTGGACCTTCTTTTTAGGGAGGACGATCTCAAGGGTTTCCCCCACGACCGTTTCATGGGAAGGTTTCAAGGTTTGGGATCCCAACAGCACCTTCCCCAGGTCGCAAAGTCTTTTGGCGCCCATACGGGTCTTGGCTAGGCCGATGAGTTTCAGGAAAAGGTCAATCCTCAATTAAGCCTTCTAAAAATACGACTTTCACCACAGGTCGCCTTCGGCGACCACAGAGGGCACAGAGAAAGGATCAAGAATAATTCAAAATTAAAAATTCATAATTCAGAATTGATTTTTAGTCTTCCTTGTCCAAATAGAACCGGACCGTAAGCCCGATCTTGACCCCCGACATGTCGAGTGAGGCCGGGGTCCCATCAGGAAGATTGGTCAAGGTAGAACCATAGGTGAACGGGACCCCGTTGTTGGTCACGCTGCCGATGGATAGATTATCGAACTTCACCAACCGGTAACCCGCGTCCAAGGACAGCGAACTGGTCTTGGTCTCGTCCAGGAAGAATTCCAGCGATCCCCCGATGTCCCCGCCCCAAGTGGAGCCTCCGAAATTGGCGATCTCCGCCGGGACACTGTTCCCCGTGATGCTCACGGCCCCCCCGAAGAGCATGTAATAGCCCCCATCGACGAAAATGATGAAATTCGTGCTCTCATCCATGGGAAGAAAGAGTTTGGCGCTGATCTCAGGAGCGAATGCCCCCGAGCTCCACGCCGCGGTTTCACCAGAGGTGGTGTTGACGGTCTCGGTGGTTTTCCGGATCAGGTCCGCCTTTAACCCAATGAGCAATCCAGGGTCCAGGGCCCAATCCAACCCAGCGTTGAAACCGAAACCGAAAGGAAAATTCTGGCTGGAATTGGCCGTGGAACCGTAATAGCTTCCCAGGTCCTGGCTCCCGTAGGAATTACCCTCACCGCCTAGATAAAAAACAAAAGACCCGGCCGGGGAAAGGGTGGGATAAAGTTCCGGCTTTTTCGACCCAATGGCGCCGGCCACCGTGGAAGGGCCCGCGTTGGCCCCGTTGTCGATCGGGGTGCCCGAAGCCGCGGTCCCATTGTCAGGCGCGCCTTGGGTAATGATCTTTTTCTTCGGCTCGGCCGCCGGGCTTCCGGCAGGCTCGGTGTAGGGCACGACCTGGCCGTCCACGACGATATAAGCGTTCTTTCGCAGGCTGTTGACCCAAAGTTCCAGGCCCTTGTCCTGCTTTTCCTTGCGCAAGTGGTCCTTGATCTCCGGAGCCACTGATTCGTAATCAGCCTTACCTTTAGAGGTTACCTTGACGATATAGAAACCCTCTTCTCCCCGGACTAGGCCGATGCCCTTGGCGGGGATGTTGAAAACGCCCTTGGCCAGCTTCGGATCCGCGATCTCGGAACGGGCCATCGTCCCGATCTCCCCGCCGTTCGAAGCCGAACCTTGGTCCTCGGAATATTTTTTGGCGGTTGCGGAATAATCCGCCCCACCCTTGAGTTCCTTGACCAGCCCTTGGGCTTGGACCTCGACTTGCTTGGCGTATTCGGGTTTGGACTTCGGGGGCACCCGCAGGAGGATCATGGAGAATTTCGCCCGTTCGTACTCGTCAGGGTGCTGGTCGTAATACTGTTGGACATCCGCTTCGGTCACTTGGGCTTGGGCGGGAAGGTCCAATTGCTTGGCGTGCATGACGCGGTTGGCTTTCAGGCGCCTCAAAAGCTTGTCGTGGGCGTCCTGCTTGAGGTCGTCCAGGGTAATGCCCTCTTTTTTCAGGCCGTCGTTGAATTCCTGCTCGCTAGCGAACCTCTTCTTCATGTTCTCGATCTCTTGGCTCACCTCGTGGTCGACCTCACCGTCCGGGACCTCGATCTTTTCCCGGTCCGCTTCCTCCGACAAGAGCACTTCCCGCACGAAACCGTCCACCACCGCCTTCTTGGCGGTCTCATACTCGGCCGTGCCTGGCCGGGTGGGATTCATGCGCTGGCCCATGAAAAACTCGGCGATAGCCTCGTCCATCTCCACGCGGGTCATGGATTCCTGGTTCACCACCAGGGAGATCTCATCGATGACCTTGGCCTTCACCGGCGCGGGCGAACCCCAAAGGGCCACCCCTAAGAACGGCAGGATCCAGGCGAAATTCCTTGTTTTATTCCTCACGTGACCCCTCCAGGGCGACTCCGACCACCGGAGCCATTTCTTCGTTCACTTTGATCATGGACTTCTTCTTCAGGTCCGCCATCCATTGGTCGAACTGAAGGTCCTGCTCTTCTTTCAAAAGACTGTCGTGTATGGCGTCCTTCACTTCCGGGAAGGACTGCATCTTCCGGGGCCGCCACCCGATCAATTGGAACAAGTGGTACCCGAACGCATCTTTTAGCGGCTTGGAAACTTCCCCGGGCGACAGGGCCGAGATCACTTTCAAATAAGAGGAAGGGATACGGTCCGTTTCCATGAAACCCCAGTCCCCGCCCTCCGACCTTTCCAGGTCCACCGAGAAGATGGTGGCCAGTTTGGCGAAGTCCTCGCCTTTTTTCAGGCTCGTCAGGACCTTTTGCAAGTCACCCTTCTTTTGGACGATCAGGTGACGGGCCCGGACCGCCGCCGGCCTCCAAAAGTGGGAAAGATGGGACCAGTAATAGTCCTCCACTTCCGCCGGGGTGATCTGGACCTTATGGTTGACCTCTTGGTCCACCAGCTTGCTGACCAACCGTTCCTGAAGAAGCTTTCGCTTCCAGGCGTTCTCATTGACACCGTGGGCCCGCAGGATGGCCCGCAGGTCATCCAACCCGTCCTTCTGGGCTTCCTTGAAAGCCTGGGCCGCCTCCTCTTGGGTCATGGTCAGCCCGATGCGCCGGGCTTCCTGCACCAGCAGTCTGCGGTTGATGACCTGCTCAAAGAGCCTCCGCTTGATGGCCCGCATGTCCCCTTCGGAGACCGCGCTGTAATAGATCTGCATCAGCCGAAATTCGGTGTCGAATTCCTCCAGGGAGATGGGCTCGCCATTGACGGTCACGACGGTCTTGTCCGGCGGCACTTTGGAAGGGGCCAAGTCCACCGTCGGGTGGGACGGGCATCCGGCCAGGACCACCGCCAGGACCGCGAAACCCGCGGACCGGGACAGGAGACGGAAGATTTTCGATTTCACAGGGGCCAAGTCGCCATCCCATCGGGGG
>CAZLND010000020.1:0-1017 GCA_964560635.1 uncultured bacterium
CGCGCCCAAGGTCACGTTCAACTGTTGCTTGTTGATATTGTCTAAAAGGGTCTGGTCGGGATTCAGGTCGTTGGTATCGCTTGAATTGTAGGAAAGACTCCCGCCCAACTTGACAGTTTCTTTCTCCGATATGGGTTCGATGATCTTGAATTCACCGATAGCGTTCAGGGATTGCAATTGGGCGGCCCGATAGCTGGGAGAGATGGTCGTCAACAGCGGTGTCCCCGTGGGGACGGTTTGAGAAAAGTCCTGGTCCGAGTGATCCAAAGCGCAAGAAAACTTCAAGATGAAGCGGTTTGGGACCTCGTAACGGATTTCTGGGACGAAGCTATAACTATCGGCCAAGGTCGTGGTCCGGGTAATCGAAAAGGGGCTCGAACCGGAGGTGAATAGTTCCAAGTTCTGGGTTTGGATGCTGGAACCCAATTGGACGCCCACATAACCGCCGGCCTGCCAGTGTCCCTTGTCGTCGTCAGCTTTATCCGGGAAAGAGACAATGAAGCCTCCCCGCAAAAGCGATTGGTTTTGCCCGCTGGTCCCCGACTGGAGCCCAAAATAAGAGCCATTCACCGAGGGAGGGTTGAAAAGTCCCGGGTCAAAAGCCTGGTCAGACTGGATATTGAACAACTCCAACCCCACAGCCAGGGAATCGAACCGATAGGCGCTCCTCAAGAGGCTGCGGTATTGGCCGAGAGTGTAAGTGTCATTGGTATAGAAGGGCAGGCCTTGGGAACTCGAAAGGTCGCCGTCTACCTGCAAGGCCCATTGGGGTTCGGGGAAGAACATGGCTCCCCCGTAGTGGATGAGGTCGCCGTCCGACAGGCGGGGAAGGGTTCCGAAGGTCTGTTGGACCGAGCCGGTCCCGACCGGTTGACCGTTGGAGTAAAACCATTGCCCTGAGAGATCGAAGCGGTCCTGTTGGTTCAAAAGGGCCAATCCGGCGGGATTCCCGTCCATGAAGAGGTCTAGGTTGGTCGTTTCGTCGGTGAGGAGGGTCGTTAAGCCGCCCGTGGAGTC
>CAZLND010000020.1:1027-17129 GCA_964560635.1 uncultured bacterium
CAAAGCTTGGGGTGGGGGTGAGGCTCCATGGTTCCCACAGTAGGAGCAGGGCGATTATCCGGAGGACTTTTTTCATGTCGCCCAAATGGTAGCCCCAAGACCCATCCGTGGCAAGAAGCCAGTCTTCCCACTTTTAGGGCCCAAGTCGGTTGCCCCTTTCCTTCACAATTGGCTAGAATGAATGGGCGGACAACATTCGCTTGATCTATAAGTTGTTGGAAGGCGCCGGGGCACCCTGTCGCTTGAGCGTTTTTTCATCCTTTTTCCCACTTCGGGAAGGCCATTAGCCTAAGCGACGAAAGACCCTCGGACCGAAAGACCCGTATCAAATCGATAGCCCGCGCCCAAATTGAAGGACGACCATGGACACCAACCTAGTGAAGCCTGTTCGGCATGGGGACCAGATCGAAGTCGAGGTCAGCACACTAGCCTTCGGCGGGGACGCCGTGGGACGCTACCAGGATTTCGCCATCTTCGTTCCCGGCGCCCTTCCCGGGGAACGGGTCCGCGTCAAGATCAACCAAGTCAAAGACCATTACGCCTCGTCCGAGATCCAGGCTATCCTGCGCCCTTCCCCCGACCGGGTGGTCCCCACCTGCGCCATCTTCGAGGAATGCGGCGGCTGTCAGTGGCAGCATTTCAGTTATCCCCGCCAACTCCAGGCCAAGCGCCAATTCGTGGTGGACGCCCTACAGCGTATCGGCCGTCTGACTAACGTCACCGTCCAGCCCTGCCTGCCCTCGGCCAGCCCCTATGCCTACCGCAACAAGGCTATGCCGGTGGTTTCCATGCGGGACGGCCATTTCATCTCGGGTATCTACGAACCCCGGTCCCACCATTTGGTGCCCTATCACACATGCCCCATCCAGGGCGACCCCATCAATGACCTGATCCAAAAGGTCCTTAAAAAGATCGACCGGTCGGGCCTAACCCCTTACCAAGAAAAGAAGCACACGGGTTTCCTCAGGCATTTGGCCATTCGGCAGGGTGTCAAGACCGGGGAACTGTTGTTGGCTTTCGTGACCCGCAGCCAAGTCCCCGAGGACCGCCTCCAAAAGCCCATGGTCGTGCCCGAGGAGCTGGACCAGATGCTGCCCCGCATCGCGCGGGAATTGATGGCTGAGGTGCCGGGCTTGGTGGGAGTGCTCCAGAACATCAACGCTTCCCGCACGAACATTGTCTTCGGCGCCACGACCAACGTCCTTGAGGGCCGCGACCATTATTATGAGGTCATTGACGGCCTGAAGCTGAAGGTTTCCCTCCGGTCCTTCCTGCAAGTGAACACCACGCAGGCGGATATCCTGCACGAGATCGTCCGGGAAGCGCTGGGCGACCCGGTCCACAAGAAAAAATGGGGGACCATCCTCGACCTTTATAGCGGTATCGGGACCTTGGCCATGGCGGTGGCGAACAAGGCCGATTACGTCGTGGGCGTGGAAGAGATCGGCGCGGCCGTTGAGGACGCCAAGATCAACGCCGGGGCCAATCACCGGACCAACATCGATTTCCTCGAGGGCGACGTGGCCTCCATCCTTCTGGGTCTCAAGGACAAGGGCCTGAGCCAAGTGGACGCGGTCATCCTGGACCCGCCCCGCAAAGGCGTCCTGCCGGAGATACTGGCTCGGCTCGTGGCCTTCCATCCGGAACGGCTCGTTTATGTTTCGTGCGACCCTTCCACTTTGGCGCGCGACCTGGCTCTTTTAGCCAAGCACGGTTACGCCGTGGATTGGGCCCAGCCCCTGGACATGTTCCCCCAGACCTATCACGTGGAAACAGTGGTGAAACTCACCCGTGAGACGCCCCTGCCGCCCGAGATATTGTCCCAAACCCAGTCGGCTCAACTGGAACCCTTCCGCTTGAACAAGCCCGAAGAACCGGCTTCTTTAAATATTTCGGCCAACTTCAACGCCTTCAAAGAAAAGAACGCCACTCTCTTTTTGGCCTTGGCCCAGAACAGCAAAGCCGCTTGGCGCCTTTTCGTTTCCTTGGTGGCGGGGTTTTTCATTTTGGGCGTCAAGGTCCTACGGGGTTTGGCCTATGCACTGGCCTATCCTTTCCTAAAAGTCGGCCCACTTATAGGAAAGGCCGCCGTCGGTTCCTTCAGGTTGGCCCGCAAGATCGTCTGGGGCCTGGGTTACATGGGCCGGTCATCTCTTTCCGCTGTGAACCGTATGACAGCCGCCAAACCAGCTAGCCCGGTGGAAACTTCTTCGGCCACCGCGCCTTTAACCGAAGAAGAACAGATCCACCGGATCCTGATGACCGAGACCGTTATCGTCGAGACGGAAGAGGATGTCACCGCGGCTTATTCCGTCGAAGTGGAAGAGGCTCCCGCGGCCTCTGCCTTCGCTGAAGCTTCGGCAGACAAGCCGATGTCAGCCCCGCTGCAAACCGAGATTCCGGAACCAATACAAGCGACTCCAGTGGAGATTTCCGAGCCGGTGGTCACCTATTCGGTACCCGTTGAACCCAGCGTTGAGGAACAAGCCCCAACTGAACCGGTTTTTCTGGAGCCTGTCCTTTCGGAGCCGGTTGCAGATGAGCCCGTCCTTTCAGAAGCGGTACCGGAAGAACCGGCGTCTGCCTTCGCTAAAGCTTCGGCAGATATGCCGCCTGTCCCCCAGAGCCTTGGCGTAGGGGGACCGGTTCCCCCAAAGGTCAGGGAACCTTGGAAATTCCCCCGCATCGCGCTTCCTTCTATACAGATCCCCGCCGGGTTCTACGCCTCTAAAAGGCTTCGCTGGACCATGGCTTCCGCTTTGCTCGTGGGGGGCGGTCTGGTCGCCATGGCTACCCTTGGGCCCGAGGGCAAGAAAAACCCCGCTTTGGTTCCTACGGTTTCCCAAGCGATCCCCGACGTCATCGCTGTCATGCCGACCCGTAATTTCCTTCGATATGAAATGGTGCCTTTCGAGTTGAGGGTGAATTCTGATGACATGCCGAATTTCTCCGAGATGAGGGCCTCGGTGGTGGTGACTTACGAGGGCAGCGAGGTGGAGATGGTGGATGGCCACACCAAACTGAATTTGAAGAAGGACGGCAACAAAGGCCGTTTCACGGGCAACTGGCCCATTCCCTATAACCCCAACCCCGGCACCTATGTGGCACAGGTGGTGGTCTCGGGTCCCCAATGGACATCCCCCAAGATCTTCGAATCGGCTTTTACTATCGCTTCCCTCAAGCCCCACGGGATGGACCCCGGTTATACCGCTTTGACCATGGAAGGCGGAAAGCAGCTCATCAACGGCGCCGTGCCGGCCTTGGATGGAAGCGACTCCATGAAAGCCTCCAACGCCATCCAATGGGCCCAGTTCATGGGCGCCAATGTTTTTTGTTACCTGATGGGCCAGACCTCCATTTGGGACCATTTGAATCCCCGGGAATTCCCCTTCAGCCATGGGGACAGGGAAGTGGGGCATAAGTACGCCAAGGCCGCCCACGCGGTCGGCATGAAGTTCGCCGCCTACATGACCACCTTCAAGGTCATTGGGGACGCTTGGAACCAAGCCCCCTATAATTTCGCCCTGGGCTACGACGCGGATGATGACGCCGTGGTCCCCACCCGGTTCATCTCCACGTACGACACCAAGCGCCGACAGGACATCATCGACTACCTGAAGGACCTGGACAAAGACCCGGATATCGACATGGTGGGACTGGATTACGTGCGCATGGGTTTCGGCGGGTTCGAAGTGGTGGACGAGTTCGTCAAGGACCTGGATGTCCCCCTGCCGCCCAAATTCTGGTCCATGACGAAGGAAGAGCGTATCCATTGGCTGGCCAGGACGGTTTCCCAAAAAGAAGACAAGGAAGTGGTTTCCCTATTCAATTGGTGGCGGGCCCATCGAGTGGCCTTGACCCTCAAGCAGATCATCGAGGACTCGAAGATCAGCAAACCCGTCTTCACCTTCACCTTGGGATGGGAGATGGGGCATCAACACGGCCAGGACCCGGCCATGTATGTGGACGCGGGCATCAGCTACAACCACATCATGCTTTATGAGGGGGACCGTGGCACGCTTCAGTCCATGAAGAAACAATGGCCCGATTATCTCGCGCGTGGCAACGGCATGTACGCGCCAGGCGAGATGGTGGACTACAACTGGGTCCAAAAATCCATCGACCCGCCGGGACCGGAAGAATTGTATAACCGCGAAGTGGAGACCATGCAGAACTGGTTCTCCGTCAACTCGAGCTTGGGAATGTTCTGGCACGATCTCTACCGGCAGGTCTGGGGTATCCGGGGCCCCTATAGCAGTATGGAATGGCTCATTGCGGGCGGCAAAGCCTTCACCACCCTTCGGCAGGCCGAGGGCCTCTCCCCCATTGAGGTGCATCTGATGGTGCCCAAGACGGTGCCCGCCGGCGTGATGGTCCCCATCAGTGTGGAGATCCATAACCACTCGCCCGAGAACTTGAACGGGGTTGTCCTGCACCAATTGGATACCACCAAGAATTACGTGGTCGACCTGGCCACGGTGGGTCCTTTCGACCTGCCCTCGGGTAATATGGTGCGGGTGAAAAGCCTTTACGTGAACATCCCCCGGGAGGACCACCCGGAACGGGACAACCGTTGGATGGCCGCTGTCATGGTGGAGAAGCCCGGCCAACCCTTGAGAGCCTTCGACTTCGCCTATGTCCGCAAGATCCAAGCGGGATCCTCAGTCAGGCACTTGGACTCGGCCACGGACCAGGAAACTGATACCTCCCACAAACCCAGCGGAACGGCTGAGGACGACAACCACTAACAGGGTGGTTGTTTGAATATTGATTTTCCACCCTGTCTATAGCCACGGGTTAGGAGCAGATCGAATTTGCCCCCTTTTTTTTGAGGGGGGCTGATTCGCGACGAAAATAGGAAAAGTCCACTTTTGGACTTTTCAACTTTCTGCTAAATCGGTTTTTTCAGTAGGTTTAATCCGTCCGCCTTCGTCCGGTCACCCCGTGGTTCGCTCGCGGGGTAAACGGTAAGACTACGGCGGACTTCACCAGGTTGTAGGCGGACGCCCTCCGAAGCCTTGGCGTAGGCGGGCCGAATAAATATCACGAGTTTTACTTAAGGTTTCGTTTAACGCTTTAACCTTGAAAAAGGGTTTTCTTTCAAGGAAGAGGCGCTTCAGCGTTAGGGGCCCCCTGCTTTTTCAAAAAAACATGCTGCTTTTTGGCCCTTTCTTGTAAAATACCGAAGCTTTGCCGAACCTTGACCGAAAGTGGGTATGGCTTTGACGAGAACTTCCTCTTTTTTATCCCTCTTTTTGGGTCTCTTCCTGTTGGCCGGTTGTGGGGCGGTTTTCATCAATCAAGGTTCCCGCAATAACGCTTACGCCGAGAACCAGGTCGACCCTAACGCGTCCAAACAAACTTCCGTGCCCGAATCCAACCGCGTGGTCGCGGATTTCGAGAACGGCACCAAGGCCATGAATTCGATCCTCTTCGGCGCCGGGTTGGGATCCTTCATCGCTTATTCCCCGCAGGGAGTCATCCCTTTCAACTTTGTCTCCGCGGGCGGCGCTAACGGGACCAAAATGGCCGCTCATGTGAATGGCACCCTTTGGGACAGGGGCAACGGGGTCTATTCCTCTTACGCCCTTTTGGGCCGGTTCAAGACCAGCGGTTATTTCGACGCCAGCGCTTTCCAAGGGATCAAGTTCTATTACAAATGCCCCTCCACGGACCGGGCGCCCCGCCGCCGGTTCGGTTTGGCCATCGCTTCCACGGCTCCGGTTGCCTTGGGCGGCGTTTGCCAGCAGAAATGCGGCAACGACTATGGGGCCAACCTGAAACCCACCAGCGATTGGCAGGAAATGAGCTATAACTTCACGGACCTTAAGAGGGAAGAAGGATGGGGCGAGAGCATTGACCCGCCTGATTTCACGGACCACTTGAAGGAAATCATCTATATTAAATGGGACCACGGGACGACCAACGTGGCGGGCACCTATAACGTCGATTATTGGGTCGATGAAGTCGAGTTTTTCTGACCTTATCCGTCCGAGCTGTTTACCTGGAAGAAACAGTCGTTCGTTCGGGAAGACCAACTTTTGAAGAGGTTTCTTTTGTCTTTTAAACCGAAAATGATCATCGTCTTTTTGCTTTCGGTCTTGGGCTTGGCCCTGGGCGCCGCTCCGTCCTTCGCCAATCCCATGGACGAACTCACGCCCGACCAAAAGCTATATCAACGGGTCAAAAAATTGGGTGATTGGGGACTTTTGGACCCCCAAGACAAGGCGGTCCTGGACGAGGGTAAGATCGTCACTCGGCTCGAGCTGGCCTTCTATACGGAAAAGGCCAAGGCCCGCATCACGGCCCCGGCTACTATGTCCGCGCCCCAGCCCATCCCCTCACCCATCACGGCTCCCCCGGTCATGGCCCCTCCTGTCATGCCCAGTCCCACTCCTGCCGTTGTTCCCTCAGTCCCCGAAATGACCGCTCCTATGGTCCCGCCGCCCGCCGCCAATCCGGCTGTTCGCAACGAAGTGGATGAACTTCTTAAAGAACTGAAAGCGGAAGCCGCTTATTTAAAAATGCGGGTGACCTTGAATGATGAGCGCATCAAGGAACAGGAAAAAGAACTCAACGCCCTCCAAGGGGTGCAGAACGACGTGGACGCAGTCTTCAAGAAGGCCAACGACCAACTGAAGTCACCCAGCATCGACAGCGTTTCCCGTTTCCGGTTCGAAGATATCCATTTAACGGGCGTGGGTGGGCAGCCTTCCACCCTCATCAGCACAGCCTTTGGGCCCCAGATCAATCCCGGGGCCATACCCAGCGCTAACGCCATCCGGGCCGTCAATGAGGAGAACATCCGTTTGATCACTGACCTGGGGGGCAAGGGCTCCTTCTCCTTCGGCCTCGGCGGCAGCCTCTCGGATTCGAACGCCTCCGATAGCGGTTTGGGCGGTTCGGGCCCCGCTTCCATCTACCTCTTCGCCCCCGATTTCTCCTTCATGTTGAGCGGCCCCTTGGGGTCCTGGAATACCCACGTGATGGTGCAAGGTTATCCGGGCGCCCTGACACTGGGCGACTTCAGCCGGGGCGTGGGACCCATCTTCGTCAAGCGTTTCGAAAATCCCTATGAGATCAAGCATTACACCGACGACAAGCACCTGAAGATCTGGAACGATTACATGACCAACATCGCCGCCCCTTCCCCGAGTTTTGCCAATGGGGTCATCTCTTCCACTTATGACCAGGTGTTCGACGGCGTTTTCGGGGTCGGGAACAATCTTCCTCTCATTGGAGGGGACGCCCGCTTAGTGCTGCTTTTTGGACGCATGGGAACCACCAACACCCAGACCCAACGATGGGAGGAGGGCGCCAAACTGGACGGATCCCTTCTGAACAATCTTCGGGGCGCCATTTCCACTGAATGGGTCAACGACAATTACGCTAATCCCCAGGGGCCGAACCTGGACTTGAAGACCTACCAAGCCGACCTGTACCTGGACCTAAATCCGGTCAATGTGAGCCTGGAAGGAGCCTTCTCCAGTTTCTATACGGGATTCGAGGGGATCAGCCCCACCAACTCTTCTGGCACCCCCACCAACACGCGGTTAGAGGCTCCGGCCGGACAACTGACCCTCAGTTACTATCCCTTCAACCTTTACGCCTTCGCCATCAGCGACGGGTTCGCCAATTTCCAGAGCAAGGTGGCCATGTCCAGTGTCAACTTCACGAAATATGGCGTGGGTTCCTCGCCCAGCAGTTATATGGATGTCTACGGCTGGATCGGGGAAGTGGATTCCCTGGCCTCGGACCGGTACGGTCTTCGGGCCAATTTGGGTTGGAACGGACGACACCAGGATTGGATGAAGAGTTGGCCCTCCTTCCTGGACGCTTTCGTGGTCAATTTCGATTGGAGCATGAAGAAAGAATTCAGCGTGGCTTACGACAACCAGGGCTACAACGACGTGGAAGCGCTCAACCTGATCACCATGTATTATCCGGACGATGAGGGCCTCTGGGGCCTGAACTTCTGGGGAGGTTACGGCGCCGGCGGGATGGGGTCGCCTTGGTACGCGGTGCGCCAGAGCTACATCAACAATATCCAGTCCCTGCGCCTGGACAACAATACTTCCTTCAATAACGTTCAATATAAATCGAACATGAGCTCGGAAAAGATCCCGATCATCATTCCGGCCGATATCAATGGGGTTCCCTTGCCTCCGGGTAGCGCGCCCGCCACCTTGGCCAGTTCCCCTGGAACGGTCCTGAGCTATTACGTGCTACCGGACCTGAAGACCTA
Organism: uncultured bacterium; assembly: GCA_964560635.1. Lineage (GTDB taxonomy): Bacteria > Oederibacteriota > Muellerivitia > Muellerivitales > Muellerivitaceae > CAZLND01. Next base: position 9,273 of record CAZLND010000020.1, read on the forward strand.
CAACTACATCACCCTGACCACCAAGATCCAGTTCAACAAGCTTTATGGTTCCAATACGCCTTTCTATGGTTCCATCTTCTTCACCGACAACCGCGTCTCAGGGCATTCGGATGACCCGGCCGTGGCGTCTTGGTTGCAGAACGTCCCCAACCTCTTCGAACAGACGGTTTGGGATTTCGCGGGTATGTACCAGCTCATGAAGAACGTCGACCTGACCTGTGACTACGGGCTGGAAACGTGGAAATCCCAATACACTTATCCCCTGGTCGATTACCGCACTGACTCGCTCGGGGGCGGGTTCGCCTATGACTTCCCCTGGGGCGGGGGCAAATGGGAGTTCCGCTATAAACACTTGATCTTCAGGGACGCTTTCGTACCGCTCAATAATTACCAGGCCGACCAGGCCTTTTCATCCATGTCGTTCTTGTTCTAAAGGAAAGTAAAGAATGAAACGCGGGTTACTGACAATCTTGGGGTTCGTAGGGTTCGCGGCCGCCGCTCCGGCGGTCTTCGCGGCGCACGGCACCCTTTTGTCCAAGGATCGGGACCCCTGGATCAACGCCAGTGTGGATAGGCTCGTGTCCGCGGGTTGGGCCAATGCCCTGGGCAAACCTGTCCAGGACATGAACAACCTGGAAGTGGCTGAGTTCACCAAGGAAGCCGGGGACATGATCGTGGCCCAAGCCATGCCTTTGCTCCCTCCGCCCGGTCTTTCCACTCCTGAGGTCCCCATGCCGCCTCCGGCCGGTTTCCCGATGCCGGGGCTGGCTAATTCGCCTTCCCCCTCAGCCACCGCGGACATGAAGAGATTGCTCGAGGAATTCCAGGAAGAAGTGACCGCCATGGGCGCCGACCTGCCCCAGATCGAGGACCGGATCTATACCTTGGAACACCACAACGAGGCCTTCACCTTACTACAGGATAAATACCTCAAGCGCACCGGTACGACGCTGTCGGGTTATTCCCGCGGCTATTTCAACACCTTCCGGGGTTTCGGGGCCAACGCCCCCTATGGCCCCATGGACTATAACGACGACATCTTCGCTGAGATGGACCTCAAGAGCGTGCCCGTGCCGTCCATCCTCTTTGACGCCCGTATCCGGTTCTGGACCACGATTGGGCTTTACTACCAAGATCCCTTCGCCAAGAACGGCGGACAGCCTTTCGATATCCGCTGGCTTTCCTTGAGCAGCGTCAATCCTTACGTCAATATCACGGCGGGGGATTTCCTCCAGCATTACACGCCCCTCACTCTTTGGAATTACGAAGTCCCGGTCTATACCCTTACTGAGCCCACCTCCTATTACCGCACCCGCAAGAACGTTGAGGAACTGGTCTCCATGAATTACGGGACCGACTGGCGCCTGCGGGGTTTCCAGGCCTACTCCTCGATCGACGCGCCGAAGAATCCCTATTTTGATTCCTTCAAGATCCAGGCTATGGGCGGCCCACTGGACCAAGCCGATCTAAGTCATTTCGGCAGTTATTACGCGGGAAGCCAGGCTTCCCTTCATTTCTTCGAGGACAACCTGGAAATGAGGGCCTCGGGTCTCATGTTGTGGGACGATGCGGGCACCGCGGACGCCACGCTGGTCACCTACACCCCCAAGCAATACCAGGTCGGCAGTTTTTCCGGGCGCTTCAACATTCCCTTGGGTAGTAAGGACATCAGTCTGTCAGGCACGGGGGAGTCGGCCGGGAGCAGTTACCAGGACAACCTCAATGACACCCAAAGCCTTTTCCAAGAATGGGCCCAAATGTTCACTGGTTCCATCAACGTCAAAGGTGTCCATTTGACCGCCAAATACCTCAACATCGGTCCCTACTTCTACTCGCCCGGCGCCCAGACCAACCGCTACACACCCGCTTTGGGACAACCCGGATATCTTTCGGACAGTCATTTCTGGTCGGAAAATTTCCTGGTGGGTTACTTGAACAACTTCCCCTTCCAGGGGATCCAGGGAACGGGTCGCCCGACCTACGCGCCTTATGACCGCTTGTCCGAGAATGTGCTTCCTTATGGGGATTCCACCCCTAACCGTGAGGGTTTTGTGTTCGGCCTTTCCGGCGAGATCGGCAAGAACGGTTGGCTCAAGCCGCAAGCTTCCTGGATACCCAATTCGGATGGACTTCGGATGCAAGAGATCCAGCCCGATTACGTCGTTAACGGCGCGGGTAACCAAGCGGTGGCCGTGGACAGCACCACCAACACGGCGGGGGCCCGGACCTTCAGTGGTTTTGAGGGAGCCCTCACCTTGGATCTGGCCAAGGCTTTCGACTTGGAGGATAAGACCTATCAAATTTCCGGGGATTATAAAGACCAGACCACGGACCTGACGGGTTTGGCCGGAGGGACTTTCGAGGTAAAGACGATCATCCTAGGGGCCGACTTCACCATCCCGGCGAAGGGTTTCGATACGGTGGTCCTCTCGGCGGCCTTTAAGCAGACCCAATCCACCGGCAATGAGTTCGTGCTGGGCAACGTGGGCAACCCCTCGACCCTGGCTTCCTACAGCTTTTATATGGATAACTCCAAACTGGGCACTTACGTATACGCGCCCCTCAACCTTACGAAGACCTCCTGGGCTTTCGGGTTCCTCTATCCTTTCAGCAAGACCATCCAGTTCCATGGGGATGTGTTCCTCGACCAGATCACCTCGAGCGACTTTCCCCTATACGACAACCGTGATCTGATATGGAGATTGAATTATGAAGCCTGGTTCTAACCAAAAGACAGATATCAGCTGTCAACCACCAGCTCTCCTCAAAGGCCTTAAAAGCCTGAGGCTGGCGGTCGTCCTCTTGGCCTTGGGGTCCATCCCGGCGATGGCCTTGGCGGCTGACAACTCGAACCTGTTCAATAGTGTTCCCGCGGGTGACCCGACTTATAACCAGCTTTTGCAATTGGAAAAGGCGGGGCTTCTCCCCGCTGGGGCGAGCCAAAAATCCTTGACCCGTTTCGAGGTGGCCGAGAACATTTGGAAAGCCGAGAAGAAATATAAAGAGATCGTGGTGGCCGACGCCGACATGGAACTGCCGCCCTCCCCGCCCGGAGAATCCAGCGCTAGCGCGCCGGGCGAGACCCCGCTGCCTCCTTCCGAGGGTGAGACCGGTTCCAGCACGGGGTCGACCGTGACCAACGCTCCCCATCAAGCTCCCAAGGCCCTGGTCACCCCTGATTACACCCAGCACCCGGAAAAGCTGGCCCAAGCGGAAACGGCCTTGAGAACCCTGCAACAGGCTTATGAATTGGAACTTTCGGTGGTCCAACAACAAAAGGAATCCCTGACCGACCAAGTGACCCAAGCCGAAGAGGATCAATACGCCCTGTGGCGCAGTTTGAAGAGCGTGAACGAATCGCCCAGCATTTCCCTTCATGGCACCGGAAGGATGTCGGGAATTTCACGGCAATATTTCGGGTCGGGTTCGGCCGTCACCTTGTCCTATCCCAACCTTTCCTATAATCCCTTTGGTAACGGCGCTCCCTCGGGTCTCATCTTTCCCAGCCCCTCCGCGACCCGGCTCATGAACGGTTACTTGGACTTGGAGCCCACGGGCGCCCTCAGCAAGCAGATCCACTGGAACGGCATCATCCGATTGGGGACCTCGGCTTTGCCCTTGAGCGGCGACTTTTACCAGAACGGATTGGGCTACGATTATTTGACCTTCCGCCGTATCTCCATGGAGTTCAGCCCGGATTTCATGACCGCCACCCTGGGCGATTTCGAGGAATCCTACACGCCCCTGACCTTATGGAACCGCAACAACCTGGACTTGGCCTATAAGCCCGAACCCATGGAGCGCCTGGACGCCCAACAGAAATACGAAAGCTTTTTCGACCACACGCCGGCCTGGCCCTTCCGGGGCGTGAGGATCGGCACCGCCTTGGGTTGGCCGGACTCGCCCATCCTGGACCGTATCAGCGTCTCGGGTTTCGCCCACATGATCCGCGCGGGCTTCAACGATTACACCAGCGGCGGCTGGATATTCAACTCCAACGGGAACCAGCTGATCAATTTCTTCCCCGATTTCATCTTCGCGGGTCAAGCCGAGATCCGGTCCAAGAAGCTCTATACGGGGGATGTTTCCCTGCAGGCTTCGCTCAAAGGCTATGGCGTCATCCTCGATGAGTTCTTGGATCCCTACCAAACCGGGCCCAACACGGCAATCAGTCCGCCGCCCTTTCCGCCAAGCGGTTTGAGCGGGAATGGTCCGGTCGCCTACACTTACTATCCCTATATTCCCAATACCTGGGCGCACCAGTACCGTATCGGCAGTCTCAAGCCTGAAGTGAAGGTCGGTATGGGCGGGGACGCCTACCTGGGATTGGTTTATGAAGGCGCCTTTTCGGCGTACCAGGACGATAAGACCAACCAAACCCGGACCATCAGCGATTACGCGATCATGGCCAGCCCTTACCTGCAGCTGGGTGATTCCAAGGTGACTTTAAACTACCTCAATGTGGGTCCTTACTATTACTCGCCTTTGGCGCAAACCCGGCAGGACGTTCTCTTGCCCACTGCTTCGGCCGCCACGGTGTTTGGGTTGCCGACCATGGGGCTCTATTCGGCGCCTTTGAAGAGTCTTTTCTTCCTGACCAACGTTCCTCGGCCGGGAGGCAACAATGGTTTCTATGGTTTTTACGACCGCACCCAAGACAACGTCTTTCCCTATGGTTTAGGCACCCCCAATCGGCAGGGAGTGGGGGTAGACTTGGATATCAAGGCTTTGAAGGGTAACGCCCTCAAGGTCGCCGGGTCCGCTTACTTTTTACAGGAGATCACCGGCAATCTTGTCGTCAACCAAGCGGGGACGACCTTCGCGGGGTTGGATACGGCGCCCAGCGGGAAAGTGCCCGTCCGGAAGTTCACTTACGTCAACATCGGGCCCTCTTTCGATATCGGACCTTCAGCGGGACTCAAGACCCCCTTGGAGATCGGTACCAATGTTCGCTATGAGGATACCAGCAGTAACTTGGGTGACTTGACCGATCTATGGATATTGGGCGGCGTGAAGGCGGGTCTTTTCACCTGGTGGGAGGTTTCGGCGGCTTACGGCATCCAGAACATGAGCGGGACCGACGCCGGATATGTGGCAACGGATTCCAACGGAAAACCATTCCAGACGACTTTGGCGAGGTATCCTTACTTGTTTGACAACGTGGACTTGATCAACAACGCGACAGGGAAGCCCTATTACGCCCCTTTCACCGTGAACGGGACCGTCCAGAACTTGTTGTTATCGACGACTTTCAACATCGACCGCAACTCCAAGCTGCATTTCGATTACAGCCTGGCTTATGGGAACGAGATCCCCAATTTGGGCACCTATTTGGGGACGCTGAACAACGAATTCATGGAGTTGAATTATGAAGTCAAATTTTAAATTCATCATCCCGGCGCTTTTCGCCGCCGCCTTCGTTTGGATCGGCTGCCAGAGTAAACTGGCCCCCTTGACCTCCGTCACGACGGCGCAGAAGACCTATCCGGTCTTCATTTTCCCCAATTCTTCCACCGTGGAGATCAATCCCGCGCTTCCGCTAGGTTCCCCCTCATCGGGACAAACCATCGGTCCCCAAGTTTGTTTTGCTTGCCCGGTCACGGTTTGGAGCTATCCCGTCAGTATTTCCGTTACCCAGCCCGCTACCATCAGCTACACGCCGTGCTTGACCGGATCCCTGACCGCGCCCTGCAATATCCAGCCCACCTTCGTTCAATCGAATGTCATACCGTCGGGTATGACTCAGTTTCCTTATGCTGTCCATTCTACGGGCTGGATCAACGACCCCGAATCCCCCCTCTTCATCCCCGGCCCTGGCAATTACGATTCGGTTTACCTGAGGGCCTGGCCCAATTTTGGCGGGCCTAGCAACACTTATGACCTGAGTTATTTCCAAGGGGTCCAGTTCTACATCAATGTTTCCACCATCGACAACGCCCCGTCCCGCCAGTTCGTGGTGCCGAGCCTCCAGAATGAACCGGGCCCAGGTCCTCCGCCTTCCGGCCTGTGCCAGAACCCCAATGATCCCGTCCTGACCCATTGTTTCGATCCGTTCATGTATGATTACACGGATATCCACAAAGGGGAGTGGGTGTTCGTTCAAAAGCGCTGGGAAGACTTCAAACAATTCGGGAACGGGTCCATCCCCAATCCCCCGACCTTTACAGGCGTTAATCTCCAGCAGTTCGTTTATTTTGGATGGGTAGAGGGCAATTCCGCCCAGGCCACCCCCGTGACCATCGACTTTTCAGTAACAGGTTGTGAGCTGTTCTAGGGAGTTCCTTAGCAGGAGGATAGCATGAAAAAAAATATCGTTTTGGTGGTGTTCATGGCCGGTGTCACTTTGGCTATGGCCCTCACCGCCGGATGGTTGATGCAGGGTTGTTCGGGCAAGATCCCCCCCATTTCTTCCATGGTCCTGACCGCCACGCCGACCCCTTAAATCAAAGGGTTTCCTTCGCTTCTCTTCCTTGAAAATTTATGGTGGTAAAATAAGAACATCAGTCGATGTTCTTATTTTTTTATTCCGATATGTCATTGGAGGCCATCATGGATCAGTTCCGCCGGACCCTTCCGCTTCTTTCGTTCCTGATAGTTTCGGTCTTTTGGTTCGGCTGCGAGAGCAAGCTGGACCCCCTTTCGGCGCCCAATCCAGTAGATTCCAGCTCCCTTTTCAACTTCCCATCCCCTAGTTCGGTCCAGGTCAATCCGAACCTCCCCTTGGCGGGAGGCGGAACGGTCGGGCTTTCGGCCCCCCTTCCGGTGGCCTTCATTAGCTTTCCCGTTAATGTCACGGTTTTCAGGGATACCCTCACTATCCATGGGACCACTTGTTCCAGCCCTGGTTGTTCCGTCCAACCCACCGGCGGCCAGTCCACGGTGGAAGCCTCCGGTTTCAGTGAGCATCCCTTGGCGGTCCACGTGTTCGGTTGGATCGAGGACCCGGAGTCGCCGCTTTTCCAGCCTGGTCCGGGGAACTACGACTCGGTCTATGTGAGGGCTTATCCCAATTACAACGGAGGGGGTTTTTATGACGTCAGCGCTTATTCGGGGATGCAGTTCTACCTGAAAGTGGCGTCCGACGATAACGCTCCCGCCAAGCAATTCCACGTTCCTATCAACCAGACCACCGGCTGGCCACCCGCGCCGGGGGTTTGCGGGAACCCCAACGACCCGGGGTTGGTCCATTGCTGGGACGATTTTTACTACGATTACACTGATGTCACTCGAGACCAGTGGGTGTTCGTCCAGAAACGCTGGGCTGAGTTCAAGCAATATGGGAACGGGTCGATCCCCAATCCCCCCACCCTTTCGGGGGATAATCTCAAGCACGTCATCGGGTTCCAATGGGTGGAAGGCAATTCGGCCCAGGCCGGTCCTTTCACGGTCGATTTCATGGTGACTGGGGCGAAATTCTTTTAGAGCCCATTTGCCGAACCCTTTTTTGGACTTTCCCTTCGGGGTTTTCGGCTTTTTCGCAGTTTTATTCCCGGTCCCTTTCAAACCCTTGGGTTCTTGGACTTTTGGGGCTTCTTGCTATACTAGCCCCCTTTTATTACCCAAGGAGCCGCCCCGTTGTCCTTATCCCACATCCGAAATTTCTGCATCATCGCCCACATTGACCACGGCAAGAGCACGTTGGCCGACCGGCTTTTGGAGTTCACGGGGGCCATCCCGCCTCGCGAAATGCGCGCCCAGCTCATGGACCAAATGGACCTGGAGAGGGAGCGGGGCATCACCATCAAGGCCAAGGCGGTCCGGTTCTTCTATAAGGCGAAGGACGGCCAAACTTACGAGATGAACCTCATCGACACGCCCGGCCACGTGGACTTCAATTACGAAGTTTCCCGTAGCCTC